>JAOUPZ010000058.1 GCA_029879595.1 Deltaproteobacteria bacterium
CTGCAGGAACCCCCGCAGCAGCTTCTCATAGGAATACGGGTCCGAGCCCTCGCGGCTGAACATCAGAATCCCCGTAGGACCCAGACTGTGCCGGGCCTGGTAATCCTCCATGTCATGCCCGTCGTCTTTGGGTGACTCACCTTTGATGGAAGGAAAAACATACACCCCGGAACTGGGTATGGTCTCCAGGAAAAACATGCTGAGCCCTTCTTCCCTGGGCAGCGGCAGCATGCCCCCGCCGGGGGGATGGATAACCACCCAGTAGAAATAGCCCCAGCCCATCAGCACCAGGGCGCATACCACCGAACTGATAATGCTCCGAAAAAACATGTCACCCTCCACCTGTATTTCTGTTCGGCAAGATTTTTCCAACGATTATATATACATCCACCGCCTTTGGCGAACAATTACACCCAAACGCTCTCCCCACCGGTCCGGCCGGCTCTGGTCACCAGGCGCAAGGCCCTGCCGCCCCGGCCATGGTCAGCCCCCGCACAACTCCGCATGTCTGAAGCATGAAGTTATATGGTCATTGACCATCCCCGTGGCCTGCATGTGCGAATAACAAACAATCGGACCCAGAAACCTGAAACCCCGCTGTTTCAAATCCCTGCTCAGAGCTTCGGCCAGGGCCGTGGTTGCCGGAACGTCCTGGTCGCGGGCCCAGGAATTCACCCGGGGAGCACCCCCGGCGAAATCCCAGATATAACCGGCGAAGCTTTCAAAGTCCTCCTGCACCTTTATGAACCGGGCGGCATTGTTCACGGCGGCCTCCAGCTTGGCCCGGTTGCGGATCAGCCCCGCGTCGGCCATCAGCTCTTCGATTTTGCGTCCATCAAAAGCGGCCACCCGGCGGGGGTCAAACCCAGCGAACGCACGGCGGTAGTTTTCCCTTTTGCCCAGCACTGTGCGCCAGGAAAGCCCGGCCTGGGCGCTTTCCAGTACCAGGAACTCGAACATGACCGCATCGGAATAAACGGGCACCCCCCACTCCCGGTCATGATAATCCGTGTACAGACGGTCTCCCGGGGGCACCCAGCCGCAGCGTTTCCGTCCGTCCTCCAAGCCGGCCTCAAAGCCGGCCGCTTTATCCGTCATGCTGTTTTCTCCGGGTCCTGTTCCCGCCGCCGTCCAGTTTATGCCCTGTTTATGCCCCGACTCCCGCCGGGATCCGCACCACCTGGAACACCTTATGAATTCGGAAGGGGCTTTTCAACACTTCCCCAGAAAACCGCACCCGGCAGAGGCGGTTTTCCCTGCCTGGACCCTGACGACCGGGGCCCGGAAAGCGGGAACCGCAACTCCCAGAGCCTTACCAAGAAATATTCTCCACCCTGGATGGCGTTTTTTTTCCGGGGAGGTTATAAGACAGGAAGTATGGAAATCATGCCAAAGGAATCAGAGGGTTAATGAGCACCTATTACCAGCGCCTGCTAAGATTCAGATCTGTTGTGCGGGGAAAACTATGGGGCTCCCCGGGAGATCCTCCGGGGAACCACTACATGAAAGTGCTGCTGACCCTGCTGCTGACGGTGCATTCCTTCCGGCGCAGCCACCTGGAAATGCACGCCTCGGGGCTGTCCTTCTACATGATGCTTTCCATGGTGCCCTTTCTGGCCATCATACTGTTCCTGCTGGACATAACCGGCATTCCCGCCAAGCATCTGCCCGAAATGCTGGAGTTCCTGGCCGGAGGAAACCGCACCCTGGCCGACCATATCACCCAGTTCGCCCTGAAGGCCCGGGTAGGCATGATGGGAACCGTGGGCTTCGGGATCACCATGGTCATCGGGTTTGTACTGTTGCAAAGGGTCAAGGTAACCCTGAACACCATCTGGAACGTCAGCAAATGGGCCAGCTACCGGCGCCGCATGGCGGAATACGCCACGGTGCTGGCCATGTTTCCCCTGCTGCTGGCAATCACGGTCGGTGTGGCCTCCCTTCTCTCCAGCCCCCCGGTACGGGCGCTCCTGCTGCAGGTACGGATCGTCGACGAGATATCCTTCGCCATGATCAAGGCCACCAGTATCATGCTGCTGTGGATGGCCGTGTTCTATGCCTATGCCATTTTGCCCGACACCAAGGTGATATCCCGCAATGCGGCCATCGGAGCAGTTGTGGGCACCCTGGGACTGGTGGTGGCCCAGGAGATATACCAGTCATTCCTGATACTGGTCACCCGGCAGAACGTGATCTATGGGGCGCTGGCCATGCTGCCGGCCCTGATGCTCTGGTTTTACATGGGATGGATGGTATTTCTCTTCGGGGCCGAGCTGACCCATGCCATCCAGAATTACAATGGAATGCTAGAGGACCGGCGCGCAGAACTGGCCGAGTCGGAAGAATGGTGGGCGCTGGAGCAGGAGGCATGGCCGGTCTGAGGACCGGCCGGAACGGGGAAGAAGGGAAGCGGCCGCCGGAAAAAACCGGCCGGCACCGCCCCCCCCGGCTTCCCACAGCGCTAGAAGTGGTATGCCACTGAAACCGTCTTGGATTCGTATTTGTTGGTGTTGACGTTGTTCAGCGTGTCGGTGCGGGTGCCATTCTCGATATGCAGCAGCACAGCCAGTCCGTCCAGCTTGGCGTAACCAATGTCGAACACGTTGAATCCGGCCTCGGTATTCTCTTCCACCAGGTTTATCCGCTGGTAACCGGCATGGACGTTCTGGAAGTTGACCTCCGCCACAAACATGTCCTGGCGCAGTTCGGTCTGCCCGATGGAGGCGAAATCGTTATAAAACGAGGCGTTGGCCTCCACATGCAGGAGGAAGTTGCCCTCCATGCTGTATGCCAGCCCAAACTTTCTCACCGCCCGCACTGATTCCTGGGTGGGTACCAGGGGCTCGGTGTATTTGAACTCCTCGGTTCCGCCGGCCACACCAAGATAAACCACATCGGCCACACGGTAGGAAACCCCGAACACGGGGCTGTTGATGCGCAGCTTGGCCTTATTGGGCATATCGAGAGTGGAGTGTTCAATGGCAAAGCCCAGCGCACCCGAGTCCATCATGGGAGCGGCCAGCGCAAAGTTGGTCACATTCAAGTCGTTGCTGTTGCCGGTCAGCTTCAACTGCTCCAGCGCGAAACCAATCTCCTTGGAGTTGTTTTCGAATCCGGCGAAGTTTCCGCTGTAATCGGTGGATGTGTTGGGATTGACCGTCAGGTCTGTATCGGAAACACCCTGAATCTGCCCCATGCCGAAGCGCTTGCGCTCCGTCCAGACCATCACCGCCGGGTTGTCCGGAGTCAGGCTGGCATCGGGCACAGATAATACATGGCCGGGGTCAAGAACCCGGGCCGCCGAAGGCACCAGTGATGGTGCGGCAATCTGCGCCTGAGCCGTAGTAGCCGCCAGTACCATAAACAAAAACAGCGCTGACCATTTTATGCGTATCATGAAGGATTCTCCTGGTTGTTTTTGCAGGATCAACCTGCTGTTCCATCTGTTATTAAAACCGTATACAGGGGCAGAAGCAGGAGCATGTCCGTCCCTATGCCTGGAAAATACAATGCACTTACTGTGCAATGATCACGGTTTAAAGGAAATATTTTAAGGAATTTTGCAGACAGGCGGGAATCAGTGTGAAAACAGACGGGCGGAGACGGCTCCCGCCTCAATCCGGGATCCCGGTGGAGCCCCGCCCGGAGATGGATTCCAGGAAGGACACGACCCGGCGGATATAGTCCGGCCCGGCAGCTATATATGTATCGTTGTGCCGCCCCTCAGGCACGGCATGAAAGACCTTGCGGGGGCTGCGGGCCTGTTCGAACAGCTCCCGCCCCATCTGAAAGGGAACCAGTTCGTCCTGTTCCCCATGGATGAACAGCAGGGGCAGGTCCAGCTCCGCCAGGGCCTTCCGGTTGTCGAAGCCGGTTCTCACCAGCCGGGATATGCCGGGCAGGGGCAGCACATGTTTTGCCATGGCCGGCACGGATGTAAAGGCGGACTCCATGATCAGCCCCCGCGCCGGCCTGAGCAGGGCCACCTGGGCCGCCACCGCCGCCCCCAGGGAGCGCCCGAACAGCACTATCGGCCGGCCCGCCGCCCGGCCCGCCAGCCAGTCAAAGGCGGCCACTCCATCACTGATCAGTCCCTGCTCCGAGGGGCTCCCGGAACTGCCCCCATAGCCCCTGTAATCAAAAATGAACACCCCGAGGCCCTCCCGGTAAAGCAACCCCAGGTTATGCAGCCGGTTGACCCTGGTTCCCGCATTGCCATGGAAAAAAAGCAGCGCCGGGAGTGGCCCCTCACCATCCCCCGCACCGCCGGGGGGAAGCCACCAGCCCCGGAGTCGCTCGCCGTCAGCCGTTTCAAACACCACATCCTCAAAGCGCATCCCCAGATCGGCCGGAGTCGGTTCCTGCTCGGGGCTGGGGTGGTAGATCATGGCCGGCTCCAGCAGGGCCAGCAGCAGGTACACGGCCCCGATGGCCGCCGTAATTAGTAGAAGGGTCCACATGGGTGATGGGGATGTTGGGGGTTGTTCCTTCAAGTCGTCCGTTCCGTCATGGCAAATTTTGCCTGCGCCGCCGCGGCTCCGGCCGCCCGGGGAATCTGTTCGGGCCCATCATAGCAGCAGCACGCCCCAGGTGCGACTCCGGACATTTGCCGGGAATCGCCGGCCGCCTGCCGGGGAGGGGAAAACGCCTCCTGAAGCATCATTCAGGCTCTTCAACCCCCAGATCAAAATCTTCCTGTACTGCCATCAGGAAAAATTGGAGGGGTTTTTGCATTTCACGGTTGGATAAAGAAACTTTGTCCACCGGTCCGGACCGTGAGATCCGGAAAAAACGGAATGTTGTGGTGAAAACGTGACAACTGATGCAATGACGACACAAAAACATATATCAGGCCCAGACCGGAAGCATGTTTCCGTATTTGTTGGCGGCATGGCGCTGTTGCTGGCACTGCTGTGCTCTGCGGCCGGTACGGCCCGGGCCGATGAGATCGGCCTGCTGCGGTTCTATTATTCCAAATGGATATCCGGTGCAATGCTGAAAAGCCCCCTGGACCCGGAGGGCCAATTGGCCGGGAAAAAACTGGAATTGCTTTCCAAGGGCGAGGTGGAGCTGATCCTGTGGGATCACCTGGGAGTATCATACACAGGCCAGAAAATAGGCCGGAAGACCCGTGTGGGCCCCTCCCTGGTGGAGGAATACTCCTTCCAGACCTTCACCAGCCTGACCCTGTACCCCTTTGCCAGCCGGCACAATGCGTTTAATCTTTTCATCGGCGCCGGCAGGGGCCAGGCGCAATTCGAAGTAAGGGTGGACAGGGTGTTCCAGGAAGACCCGCTCTACAAGGGAATCCCGCTCAAGCGCCGCTTCGCCGGAATGGAGTACACCTATGAGCGGGTGGGTTACCGCCTGGAAGCCATGGCCGTGAACGGGATGAAGCAAGCTGCCGATGGCCGCGTGGTGGAGATCATCCAGCGGCTGGGTTATTTCACCATGTACATCCCCTTTAACTGACAGCCCGGCGCGGCCTTGATGAAAACCACGCCAAACTCTGTTGACATCCCCTCGCACTGCATTTAAATTTGATTTTTCCCAAGTGAGGAATACCAGCGGGAATAGCTCAGTGGTAGAGCACAACCTTGCCAAGGTTGGGGTCGCGGGTTCAAGTCCCGTTTCCCGCTCTGAAATACAGAAGAGAACAGCAGGAAGCACAGAAGAAAAAAGAAGAAAAAAGAAGAACACAGCAGAAAAAACAAAACCTGCGGCCCCGCCGCAGGTTTTTTTTTGCCCAGCGGAGCGGCGTCTCTACTCCCCCTCCCGCTCCAGAATCTTGCGCATGGTTTCCAGAAGCCCCGGCCGGAACTCGGCGCGGGAAAGCGCATACTCGATGACCGCCTCCAGGTAGCCCCCGGGAGAGCCCACATCCAGCAGCCGCCCCTGGAACCGGCAGACCGAAACAAGCCCCCGCCCGGCCAGCAGGTTGATGGCCTCGGTCTGGGTGAACTCGCCCCCGGTGAATCCCTTGCGGCTTTCCCGCAGGGCATCAAACAAGTCGGGGGTATACAGATAGCGCCCATAGCCCACCAGCCGGCTGGGCTCCGTGCCGGGAGCCGGTTTTTCCACCATCCGGCGCACCATCTCCCCGGCGGAGGAATCTTCGGTGGCCATCACCCCGTAGCGTGAGATATCCCCCTGGAGCTTTTCCTGGCCGGCCAGCACCGTGCAGCCGGTCCGGCGGAAGGTCTCAATAAGCTGCCCGGAAAGCGAGGGGCCGCTCAGCAGCACATCATCCGGATAGGCCACCACAAACGGGGAATCCCCCGCAAAGGGCTCCACCAGCATCAGGGCATCCCCCGTGCCGGCCATCTGGTTTTGCCGCACGAAGAACACATTCAGGTCCGGATGGGCGATTTTCGCCAGCTTCTTTCCGGCCCCCTCGGCCCCAAAAGCGGCCTCAAGCTCCATTTCCCGGTCGAAGTAGTCCTCCAGCGCCTTCTTGCGCCGCGAGGTGACGATGAGGATATCCTTTATGCCGGCCTGGATCATCTCATCCACGATCAGGGAAATGGCCGGGGTATCCACCAGGGGAAACATCTCCTTGGGGATGGTCTTTGTGGCGGGCAGAAAACGGGTTCCGTATCCCGCCGCCAGTATCACTCCTTTCATACGCAGCCCTTGAGTCCGGTGTGTGTACAGGTTTTCCCAGGAAACATATCAGAACAAAAGCGCGTGGGCCACCAGCAGATAAATGAGAATGCCCATTATGTCGTTCATCGTGGTCAGAAACGGCCCCGTGGCCAGCGCGGGGTCATAGTCCAGCCGCCTGAGCACCATGGGTATGCTGATCCCGATGCCCGAGGCGATCAGGATCGTGCACAGCAAGGCAAAGCCCGACACCAGGCCCAGCATCAGGTTGCCGGTGAGCAGCATGCCGCTGACGGCCAGCAGCCCTGAGAAAACCACCCCAATGGCCAGCGCCACCAGCATCTCGCGCATCAGCCGCCGCCAGAAATGGGCCAGCAGAACCTCACCGGTGGCCAGGCCGCGGATCACCAGCGAGGAGGACTGAATGCCGGTGTTGCCGCCCATGGCCATGATAACCGGGATAAAGAATGCCAACTGGGGCAGCAGCACCAGATACTCCTCCTTGGAGCGCAAAAAGATGGCGGAAACCAGCTGGCCCACAAAGGCCAGCATCAGCCAGGGGGCGCGCAGGCGAAAGCTGTGCACCAGCGAGGGCTCGTAGATGAACTCCCCCGGGTTTCCGGCCATGGTGGAAATATCCTCCAGGTGCTCCTCATGGATCACGTCAACCACATCGTCCACGGTAATCCTTCCAATGAGCCGCCCCTGAACGTCCACCACAGGCAGACTCACCAGGTCGTGATCCCTGACCAGCCGGCTTACCTCTTCCTGGTCCATGCTGGCCGGCACGCTGATTGGATCGGGCACCATCAGCTCACCGATCTTCTCGTCGGGCAGAGCCAGCAGCAGCTTCCAGGTGGGCACGGCCCCCACCAGCCGGCGGCGGGAATCCACCACATACACCGAGAAGAAGTCGTCCATGTCCACCCGGTCCACATAGGCCCGGATGGCCTTGACGGCCTGGGATACGTTGTCGGACTGACTCACCTTCACCGCGTCGGGGTCCATCAGCCCCCCGGCAGTGTCGGGGCCATAGCTGAGCAGGTGGGTCACCTCGGCGCGCATGGCCGGCCCCAGCCTTTGCAGCAGGGGTTCCACCGCTTCCTCCGGCAGCAGGCCCACCAGGTCCGCCGCATCGTCCGGCTCCAGATGGCCCAGGTACTCGGCCAGCAGATCCGGCTTCATTTTGTCGAAAAGAATTTCCAGCGACGGGGTCCCCAGTTCCACCAGCACCTCGGATGCCTTCTCGTTGGTGAGCATATCCAGCAGCCTGAGCTGGTCCACCGCGCTGAAATGCAGCAGGGCCGCAGCCAGGTGAACACTCTCCTCGGTCTCCAGCAACTCTTTCAACCCGGCGGGGGACTCCTCTGCCAGGTATTTTCTGATGCTTTCTTCCAGGATTGTTGTATGTTCCTGCGCGTCCATGGGCTTGGCCGTAGGTATTGATGGGACGATTTTTTACAAAATAAACACAACCAAAACCATGCCGCCTGAAGCATTGTCCGGAGCATGGCAAAAGGCTCAGCGGCATGTACAGGCCGGCTGTTCCCGTATAAACCGATGGCCATCCGGCCCCTTCAGGGGAAGGGGCCGGCGGGGGTGAATGGCCGGAACGGATATCCGGATCGGATCGACCCTTTGATCAGGACTTCTTGCGGAATATATTCCGGTAGAACGCCTCGGATTTATCCTGCACCGAATCGGAATCTATCTGCACGCCGATCACGGCCTTCTTTTTTGGCTCCGAGCCGAAAACCTTTTTGAAATCCTCCAGCATGTTCCTTTTTTCCTTGAGCCACTTGCCGGTGCCGTCTTCCTTGCCTGTCCGGAGAATAAGATACCGGGCATCCTCGTTCTTGGTGCTGGTGATGGGGGTGTCCTTGGGGCCGTCGTTTTCATAGATATAACACAGCGACTGGAACCCCGTGAGGCCCGGATTGACTATGAAGCACATGGCTCCTGCCTGGTCGTCGCGCTCCTTAACGCGCACGTCGCCCCTGGCGGGAAGCTTGTCGATCTTCCATTCCCATTCCAGTATGGGCCAATCCTTCACCTCAAACTCATCCTCTATGCCCACGGTAAAGGAGTTGTTCTTGCCGCTTTTCATGTGCAGGTAGTGTTCATCGGCGCTTTTATGAACGAACTGGAAGAAGTATGTATCCCCGCTGCCAAAGACCGGAGAGAACTTCTTGGAGTTCCACTTGCCGTAGGTACTGTTGGGTTTTATCGTCTTGTCAAAATCATCGAGCCGCAGGGCATCCTGGGCCCAGGCCGCAGGAATTGTGTTGAGCAGCAACGCCGCGCCTAAAACCATGCCCACCCCACAGCCGGCCAGCCCACGCAACACACTTGCACTCTTAACGAATATTTTTTCACCTTTCATGCAGATACTCCTCCGTCTTGAAGTATGAACACCCACCTTTGGCGGGAATGTTTACTGGATCAGGCAGCCGGACCTCCCTCACCGGACCGCATTCCCCGGATGAGGAAAAACAGCCCCAGTCCGACAATACCCAGCGCGGTCAGCCACAACAGCCACTCCACCGGTTTCCGTAAAAACCAGAACGCCACCCCTACCAGAACAAATATCAGACCCTCCTTGTACTGCTTTTGAACAATTCGGTAAATGCCATAGGCCCCGATGGCCAGTGGGGCGGACCAGGGGAGAACCCAGGTCAAAAGCACCATCACGGCGCCCGTGATCAAAAGGGCCGTGCCGCGCCCGATATCCTGATCCCTCGGGCTTACAATTTCGTATTCAATCTCGTTCATTTCCTGATCTTCCTTGCCTTTGCACCGGATTGCCGGAATGGGCGGCCCGGCTTTTTATCATAACCCCCGCGGGTCCGCCGCTCCCAGCCCGCCGGCAGGTAATACGCCACCGGCCAACTGCCGGAACACCCGCCCTTGCCGAAACTCATGACAACGCCCCAAGCATTGGCTATGGTGAGGGTCAGTAGTTATGACTTTATCACAGTGTTAAAGATTAGAACAAAAACATTCGGTATCCCTGCAGACCCAGAACTGCTGAAATCATCCTTATCAGAAGCACCGGAGAATTACCGTGAAACAAAGCCCTCCAGACCACCTGGCCGGATTGCCTGCCCAGCGCCGCTTCGATGAGCGTGAAAAGGCGCTGCTTGCGCCCTATGTAACCAGCACGGACGGACCCGTGTTTGTACTTACGAACCTGCCGGAGGTGATCAAGGGCGCCCTGTTTTCCCGCTACTCACGCTCTGCACTTGGTTTGAGGGAGCTGCTGCTCAAGGAGTTCATAGATGATCCTGAATCGGCCTTCAAGGAAATAGCCGGGTCGCCCGAAGAGACAGCATCCGGGGCTCAAGGGGCCGCCGCCACTGCCGCCGACCGGTATCTGGCGGTGGAGAAGGCCCAGGGGTTTTACGACCGGATACTGGACGGCTACGGCGATGATTCCATCGGGGAACTGGGCGGAGCCCATCTGGCCCTGGAGGATGTTTCCATGATCGCCACCAAGGTGCTGGAGGACGCCCGTATCGGAGGATCGCCGCTGGAAAAGTCCACCCGCTATGTCTCCTTTGCCGAACCCCGCCAGGGAGAGTTCCTGTTCTACAAGGAGCCCACCCTGCTGGCCTCTCCGCACCGCCAGCGCTATCTGGACACCTGCCGGAGACTGTTCGAGACCTATCGGGACCTGCAGGAGCCCCTGATAAATTTCATCACCGGGGAAGTGCCGCGCCCGGAAAACATCAGCGAGGGCGCGTGGAAGCGCTCGGTGCGGGCCCGGGCCCTGGATGCCCTGCGGGGATTGCTGCCCGCAGCCACCCTCACCAACATGGGTATTTTCGCCAACGGGCGCTTTTTTGAAACCCTGCTGGCGGGACTGCGCCGGCAAGCCCTGTCCGAGTTGCAGGCCATCGGCGGCGCGGCGCGCAATGAACTGCACAAGGTGATCCCGTCTTTCATCCGCCGGGCCGACCCGGAGCACCCGCACTTCGACGGCTTCACCGGGTATGAGAACCGCCTGCGGGAACATGTTGCCTCACTGGCTGGCCGGCTTGCGGCGAGCGGCGGGGAACCGCCCGGCGCGGCGGAGCGGCGGGAAGTGGAGCTGATCTGGCACGATCCAGATGCGGGCCGCAAGGTGCTGGCTGCGTTGGCCTATCCGGACCACAGCGGCCCCCTGGGGCTGTTGCAGGATTCCCTGCTCAGGATGGCCCCGGATGAACGGCAGGAGGTTTTCTCAAAGCTGGGGCAGGCCCGCACCAACCGGCGGCACAAGCCCCCACGCGCCTTTGAGCTGGCCTTTTTCAGCTTTGATCTTTTGGGGGACTTCGGGATGTACCGCGACATGCACCGTCACCGCATGCTTACCCAGCAACGGCAAATGCTGAGCACTCGGCACGGCTTCGTGACCCCGGAGGAACTGCCCCTGGCCGGGCTGGAAGGGCCCTACCGTGAGGTCATGGAGCAGGCCGCCGAGACCTACGAGGCCATCGCCGCGGATTTCCCACTCCAGGCTCAGTATGTGGTGCCCATGGCCTATCGCATCCGCTGGCATATGCACATAAACCTCAGGGCGCTGATCTGGCTGGTGGAACTGCGCTCCTCGCCCCAGGGTCACCCCGCCTACCGCAAGATGGCCCAGCAGATGTACCACCGCGTGGCCGAGGCCCTGCCGGAGTTCGCGCCTCTGTTCGGGTTCGTGGACCTGGAGGACTACCCCCTGGGACGCCTGGGCGCCGAGCAGCGCAGCGAGGATAAGCGCTCAGGGAAGTAACCCGGATAAGACCGCCCGGCACATGAACCACCTGTTCGGGCCTTCAGGAGGACACATCGCGCAGTGTTCTCAGCAGATCCACCGGCATGAAGGGCTTGCGGATCAGACTCAGGCTGTGCTTTTCCAGAAACTCCTGACTCAGTTCCTGCCCCGGGTAGCCGGTGCACAGGATGATCGGCAGGTCCGGCTCCTTCTCGTGGAGTTTCTCCACCACCTCCCGCCCGCCCATGCCCGGCATGACCATGTCCAGGACGACCAGGTCCACCCTGGGCTCGGCCGCGGAAAACATTTTCAGAGCCTCCTCCCCGTTGGGAGCCTGGATAACGCTGTAGCCCGCCTTTTCCAGCAGACCGGCCAGCAGTATCCGCACCCGTTCCTCATCCTCGGCCAGCAGAACAGTGCCCGTTCCGTTCAGGTCGGTCAGCGATTCCGCTTTTTCCGTGACTGGCAGTTCGGAAAGCTCGATCCGGGGCAGATACAGTTTGAATAACGCCCCCCGCCCGGTATCGCTCTCCACCTTCACCATTCCTTTGTGCTGGCGCATTATCCCATAAACCATGGACAGGCCCAGCCCGGAGCCCTTGCCGATTTCCTTGGTGGTGAAAAAGGGCTCGAATATGTGTGGCTGCAGTTCCTTTTGTATCCCC
>JAOUPZ010000347.1 GCA_029879595.1 Deltaproteobacteria bacterium
CATTTTCAGCCCCCGGCAATGGGCGGAAAAATGGCCAGCACCTCTCCTTCCTTCAGGGGGCGGCAGGCCCGTTCATCCGGCAGCAGGTGGTAGCCGTCTATCATGACGAGATGGGCCATCTCGGGCAGAATTTCAAAGCGGTCAATGATCTGATTGGCGGTGGTGCCCGGCTCAACCTCGATCTGGACCGCATATCCGTCGTTTCCCGGCGGGAGCTTATCCCGCAGCATGGCAAAAAGCTTCAAGGTTATCTTCATTATCACCCGGTGCTGGTGCTGGATCATGGGCCGCCCGGCCGGTGGGCAAACGGGCGGCACTGGGGCCTATCGGTTCAGGTTCAGCCGGGGAGGGGTCTGACCATTTCCGGTGAGCATGAAGTAGGCTTCCATCAGCCGCGCCGGTTCCTCCAGCAGCCGGGCCTTCCAATCCCCCAGGGGAATCTGGCTTTGGATAAGCCCTCTCAGGATGCCGATTTTCTCGAACGGCCCGATCTGCATGGCGCCCACCAGGTAATCCCCCTCGAATTCCAGCCGGGTATAGCGGTGCCGGGCCGGGTCGGCAGCCTCGGAATGCTCCCCGTCGCTGACCCCCATCCATTTGCCGAAGGAATAGAACAAAAGCCCCATGATCTCGACCGTGTTCATGCTCAGCGAGCCCCGGTATTCAACGTTCTTGCCGGCCATGTTCATGGCGGCGATGCGCCCGTGTTCCGAGGCGGTGGGCTGGATGGCATGTACGGAATTGGCGCCGAAGGAGAAATCGGGGCCCTGCGCCACATCCCCTGCGGCGAAAACGCCCTTTACGCTTGTTTCCAGGTGGGAATCAACCACTATCCCCTCTTTGATCTCAATGCCGCTGCCTTGCAGAAACTCCGTGTTGGGGACCACCCCGGTGGCGACAATCACCAGATCGGCGGGAATCTGCTGTTCTGTGTTCAACTCCAGGGTCAGGGGGGATTCGCCGCCCTGGGTGATGGCCTTCACCCGGGTGCCGGTAAGAACATTGACCCCCTTGCCCTCGCACCAGTTCCTGATGATCTGCCCGCCAGCCTCGTTGATCATGCGGGGCAGCATCCTTTGTTCGGCCTCGATGACGGTGATCCGGGCCTTGCGCATGGCGATGGCGTCCAGGACTATGGTGCCGATAAAGCCCGCGCCGATGAGCACGACATGCAGGCCCTCGGTGATGCGGCTGGAAATCTCCCGGGCGTCTTCCAGGGTCCAGCAGGAGAGCACGCCGGGCAGGTCCATGCCGGCGATGGGCGGCCTGACGGGTCGGGAGCCGGTGGCGATGAGCAGCCGGTCGTAGGGAAGCTCCTGGCCGTCATCCAGGGAAAGCCTGCCGGCAGAGGTGTCCAGGCCGCTGGCCCGTCGGTTGCGGATAACCTCAACCCCGATGTTCCGGTAGTGGCTTTCCTCCCGGCGGAGATGCGTTCCCTCCTCGCCGATTTTCCCGGTGAGGACGTAGGGAATGGCCATTCGCGAATAGGGCGGGGTGTCTTCGGCGCTGATAAGCGTGATTTCCCCTTCCGGATCCTGCAGGCGGAGTGTTTCAGCGGCGATAACGCCGGCCGGGCCCGCGCCCGCGATAAGGTATTTCATGTATGCCCTCTCCTGATGTGATAATGCTCGTTAGCCGGACGCTTCTTTGTTCAAAACGCCCTTAAAGCCCCCATCCGGGAGTACACAGACCCGGATGAATTAAATCTGTCCGCGGTATCAATGTTCCACTGGCGCACAGGTCCCAAAACAAACAGCGGGTCGCGGTTTTGAAGCACGGTTTTGAAGCACGGTTTTGAAGTGGGCTTTTCCCGTTCATGCTTTCGAACCGGAAGGAAGGCTTGGGCTGGGAGGTGCGGACCCCGAGGGGTCCGCGTTCCCCAGACCTGATACCGGATCGGGATCAGAGACCCAGGCGGCTGACGGTTTCATCCGAAGGCACGCCGTCGGATGACCAGCCCCGAAGCTCGTAATACTCCGGCAGCATTTTATCCAGCTCGGCCACCTTGCCCTGGGCGGGGCCGGTCTTGGCGGCTTCCTTCAGCAGGCGTGGCGGCAGGGTGTCGTCCTTGCCCGTCAGGCCGGCGGCCAGATTGAAGCGGCGCTCCATGTTCCAGATGCGCTCGCCGATGGTCAGCAGATTGTCCACCGTGAACTCATCTCCGCAGGCCGCCGCGATCTGCGGTCCCAGGTCGTCCAGGCTCCAGCCGAAGCTGGTGAACAGGCACAGTCCGGAGGAATCGAATATGGCGGTGGCGTCCTGGAACGCCTTGACCAGCCCGGCCTTGTTGTCGCTGGTGAGGGGGTCGGTCTTTTCCGGAATACCCAGAATCTCGGAAGCTACCGTGTAGGAGCGCAGGTGGCAGGCTCCGCGGTTGCTGGTGGCGTAGGTCAGCCCCATGCCCTGAATGCCCCGCGGGTCGTAGGCCGGGAACTCCTGTCCCTTGACGGTCATGGAAAGCTCTGGGTGCCCGTACTTTTCACACAAACGCTTGGAGCCCATACCCAGTTCCTTGCCGAAGCCCTCGCCCTTGCCGGTGATCTCGGTGAGCTTTACCAGGGCCTCAGGGTCGCCGAACTTGATCGGGAAGCCCACTTCCTTTTCCGAGATGGCTCCGATGTCGAAAAGCTCCATGGCCGCCGCGACGGTGGCGCCGTGGCTGATGGGGTCCATGCCGTACTCGTTGCACAAATAGTGGGCCACGGCCACCGCGTCCAGGTCGCCGTTACCGGTTGCGGCACCCAGCGCCCAGGCGTTCTCGTACTCCACTCCGCCCTTTTCTCCCTTCATGTGGGGATACTTCTGGGCCGTCCAGTGATTGGGATTGATGTGAGTGACGCGGGCGCACTGAATGGTGCAGCCGAAGCAGGCACCGTTGCTGATCAGGTGCTTGTGTCCGTCCGGGCCGGCCTCGGTCATGGCCTCACCGCTGATCTTGCTGGCGTCCTCAAACTGCACATCACGGAAGTTGCGGGTGGGCAGCGCGCCGGTCTCGTTGATGATGTTCATCAGCACCTGGGTACCGTAGGTGGGCAGGGCCTGTCCGGTGACGGCGTTGTCGGCCAGCACCTGCTTGCCCTTGGTGGTGGCTGCCATGAAGGCCCGGGGGTCCTTCACCTGCACGCCCTTGGTTCCGCGCACAATGATGGCCTTGAGGTTCTTGGAGCCCATCACGGTGCCCACGCCGGAGCGTCCGGCGGCGCGGTCCAGGTCGTTGACGATGCCGGCGTACAGCACGCCGCTCTCGCCCGCCTGGCCGATGCTGGCCACGCGTGAGTTGCTGTCGTGCTTGCTCTTGAGAGTCGATTCGGTGTCCCAAACGCTCTTGCCCCAGAGATCATCTGCCGGAAGCAGTTCAAACTGGTCGTTGTTGATGTGCAGGTACACCGGAGAGGCGGCCT
>JAOUPZ010000059.1 GCA_029879595.1 Deltaproteobacteria bacterium
GGCCGCGCCTTCCACCAGGTTCCATTCCCCGCTTTGCCGGAGCTCATCGGCCGCGAATGTTTTGAGCTTCCCGTATTGATCAACCACCGTGCCCGATCCGCTCCGGATGGTTGAAATAATCGTGTCGCCGTCACACCGGGCCGGGGCCACCCCGTTACCGCCGGGCCAGTGAAACAAAGGTTCGGGCATCCGATCCGGGCCGCGTTGAATCACCCCGCCGCTCTTACCTGTGCAGTAAATAAAGGCCCCGTTGGCCGCGATGACATCCGCCCGTGGCGTGTCAATCAGCACCGTCCGGGAGCCTTCCCCCGTGATGGATATTCCGCCGCCGCTGTTGGCCGTTTTGAATGTCGCTTTCACCCCCGCGCCGGTCAGGGCCAAGGCATACCCGGCCAAATCCAGCACCGCATCCGGGGCCGCCTTGATTTCCAGATTGGCATTGGCCAGGGTCAGGGCCGCCGTAAGCGCATCCGCCGCTGCGGTTATCCACACCCGGGAGCCTGCCGGAATTTCCGTTCCGGGAGCCGCCTCGATGTCGGCCATGGTGCGGGTGGCCTGCCCCGCCGCCTTTTCCGCCGCTGAGCCGATCACCACGTCGAAGCCGGGCCGCAGCCACAGCGCCACGTTGAAATCGTACTGCCAGGTGGCCGCGGGCATGGTCACCGCCGCCGCTTCATTGCTTCCGCTGAACTCCCGGATGTTGCTGTGTTTGTAGTTGTTGCCGGTCTGGCCAACGTCGTTCTTACGCTTGCTCACCGGGGGCAGGTTGTAGATCGAGACCAGCACCCCCGTATCGCTGAAATATCCCACCTGATCGAAGACGAAGTCGCCGATGGTGGAGTCCAGCCGAACGGTGCGGATCACCTTTTGCGGATTGGTGGGATCGTAGCCAAGGGCCGTCACGGCAGCCGTGTGTACCAACGAGCCGGTGATATCCGTCCAGGTGGGGTCTTCCGCCGGGGGGTTGGCCGGATCGGGATGCCCCACCGAGGCGAACTTGACGGTGTCGATGATCGGCGCCCGGCTGGCGGCTTCCTCTGCGGCCAGATAAGCGGCCCCTGCGTTGGTCAGCATGGTTGCTCCTTAATCTTTTCCAATGTGTTGCAGCTCGTGAAACCCGGACTCGTGGCAGTATTGGTTGTCCAGTTGGTAGTGGCTGGACTGGAAGCGCCTGCAGGTGTTCCCGAATTTGGCGAACACCTTGTCCAACACCTCCGTGCTAGCCCCGCTCAGGGCATCCGGATCCAGCACGATATCGATGATGTCCCAGTCCTGGCCAGGGACGCGCTCCTGGATATCGAAGGCGCTGACGCCGTAAACCGTCAGGATGTACTCCAGGCCCGCGCGGCTGCCTGATTTTTGCGCCGTGGCAAGCGCGTGTTGCACCCTTGTGCGCCATGACGCCACGCTCTCGCCGGGCAGGCGCTCCACGTGGCGGTCAATGGCGTGGGCCTTCAGCGCCTCCATCGAGCACTGCGAAATATCGAGCTGCTTTGCCGCCTCGTCCAGCAGGCCCTTGACCCACGCCCAGAAACTTTCGCTGGCCGCCGCCAGCTTGAGAGCCTCGGTGCCGTTCATCCAAAATGGCAGCTTGATCCCGAACATCAGGACACCGTCACGCTGAGAGTGTTGATCACCGGCACCTCCATGCCCGGTTCAGGGTCGGCAGCCGGGGTTGTCCAGGTCACCGCCTCAATGTCGATGAATTCATCGTGCAGCCAGCCCGCTATGGCCGAGCGGCTGACCCGTTCGTTCGGGGCCACCCGGGAATATTCCGGATAGGCCGTTGAATCGCGGAAGATCGCCCGCAGCATGTTCTCCACGTTGGCCTGCAGCGCGGCCATTTCGGTTGCGTCCAGGCTGGCGTTGGCCGTGATGGTTACATCGATATCCACCGCCAGCGTGGGCATGGCCAGCACCCACACATCATCCCCCAGCCCGTGATACCCGGCGTCGTTGACATAGGCGTGGGCCGCGTCGATTACCGACTGGGACGGAATGCCCGTGTCAGTGAGCAGGTAGGCGTTGGCGCTGCCGGCGCCACGCGGGGGCGGGTCTTTGAGTATCCAGATGTTATCGAACTTCAGGCTGGGGACAGCATCCACTATGTGCGTCCGGTAGAAGTTGTCCACGGCCTGGCCGCTCTGGGTCAGCCACTTGTTCGGCACCCTGACCTGCATCTCCTCGTCGGTCTCCAGGTCTCGCCCGGGCGTGGTGAGCCAGCCGGCCTCGTTGGCCACCTGAGTCACCCCCGGCACAGCCACCGGCAGCACCTGGTAGTATCCATCGCCCAGGTTGTACGCCTGGCCCTCGGCCTCAGCTGTGCAGGTCGCCTGGACGCTGCTCTGCCCATCCGGGATGTCGGTATCTGCGTCCACGATCATGCGATAGACCACGCCGTCCAGCGGGGCCGTCTCCACCACCGTGCCCCCGGGGATGGTCAGGATGCCTGTGGTTCCGTCGCGGTAGAATGTCAGCAGCCCGGCGGCCTTGCTTGCCGGGGTGCGCACCTCGTCGTAATCAGCGGCCCGCAGGTCGGCCCAGGCTCCGGTAGCCGTGTGCATGAACATCCCAGGCAGCAGCTCGGTCTTGATCCAGTCGCGGATCCACAGCACGGGGGTACCGAAGATGGCCCCCAGCAGCTTGAAAAACGGCGAGAAGGGACTGGTGTTGGCGATCCTGGAGCCCTGCGCCTGCAGGTCGGAGCGCAACTGCGCCTCCACATCCGCCTGATCGGCGGGCAGACCCGACACCATGGCTTCAAAATCAGGCTGCGTCACAGTTCAGTTCCTCGATCAAAAGTTCAGCCAGCAGCCGGGCCCGCTGGAAGTCCACCGTGTCCGGCAGGCGCTCGATCACGCCGCCTTGCTCCAGGTACTCTGCCATGGCGGAAACGATCTCCTCGCGGGTAGGGGCTCTCATGTGCTCACCGTTTGGCTGGTTGTTTCGCCGTCCATCGTCCGGGCAACTACAGTCACCGTGCCGTCGTCCTGGGTGGCTTTGGCCGTTCCCGGCATGATGCGCTCGTCGTCTTCCACCAACGCCTCCATATCGCGCAGGTCAGATGCTGTGGCTCCACCCGTCCGCAGCAACCCCGCCGCCATCCCAGACTCCCGGACCCGGCTGGTCAGATCCTGCTCCACCACGGCCAGCTCTGAGAAAAATATCGGCTCGTCGTCCAGCCCGAACACCAGGTCATTGTTCTCTATCTTCAGGTCGTACAGATCCGCGATCTTCATCATTCACCGTAGGCATATGCCTGGCGCATCCGGGCCCGTTCCAACAGCGAGGCATCACCCCGCTGGGCTTTGATGTTGAAATTGGTGATATTGGTCTGGCCGCCGCTTCTACCTGTGGTCTGCTCCCGGGCCACCCGAGCCAGCTGCGATACGTCCAAATGCGAGCGGTCGCCCACCAGGCGTTTTTCCACCCGGCCTGCACTCATATCCATGTGGCTGTTGATGTTCAGCTTGCCCCAGTCCCCGGTGATTGCGTCGTATATCTTCTCCAGGACTTCAAAGATATTTATGCTCGTGAGATAACTCCAGAACCTCTTCACTGCGGCAGTAACCTCATCCCAGTAATAGACCAGCGCTACAAGCGCTCCAATAAAAGCCAGGAATCCCACCAATATCCAGGTGATGGGATTGGCCAACAGGGCGAGATTCAATCCCCACATGGCTGCCTTCGCCAGCAGAACAACAGAACCGAAGGCGACAAACAGCATTTTCAGCGTACCCAGCACTATGGCCAGCAGGCCTAAGGCTCCGGTTAGAGCCACAACGCCTATCAGCCCCGCCGCTAATGTTGGGCCCAGGTGTTTGAAGCGCTCCATGCCGGCGGTGATGCGCTCCAGATAGCCTGATATCTTCTCGAATACGGGGGAGAGGGCTTTCTCCAGTTGGCGTGAACTGCCCTTGTAGATTGCCCGGAGTCCACCCGACATCTTGTCCAGCGGAGTAACGGCCTTGTCTGCCATCTCTTTTACTTTCTCAATACCGGATCCCCTGAGTTTTTCGGTGTGCTTTCGCAACTCGGCCGATTTGCTGATCATCAGCTGCAGCAGTGCCACGGCTTCCTCAGATCCGAAGGCTTTTTTAATCTTGTCCTGGTCGGCCAGGGTGTCCAGAGGCCCATAGGCGGTGTGGATTTTGTCCAGGATATCCGCTATGGGGAGCATCTTTCCTTGCGAGTCGGCAAACTCCATCCCCAGCGCCTGACCTGCCCGGCCCACGTTGGCTAGCAGCGCCCGGAGCTTGGTGCCCGCTTCACCGCCGCCCATGGTGGACTGCAGCATCCCCAACAGGCCGAACTGCTCGGCGCGTTCCATGCCAGCTGCGGCGCCGGCGCCACCCAGCGAGGTGAAAGCCTGGGCCATCTTGCCGGCGTTGGTTTTGAAAGCCTGTGTGCTGGCGGCGGTCATGCCGGCTACACTTTCCACCCAGGCGTTCTTGCCCATGGCGGCGGCTTCCCTGGAGAAAATGCCGTACATGGTACCCAAGTAGTCGGTGATCTGCCCGACCTGGGCGATGCCCCCTTTGGCCATCATGGAGGAGACTTCGGTAAAGCGGCCCAGTTGCTCGTGGTTTAACCCGGCTATGGCAGACTGGATGTCGTAGGACGAGCGGATGATCTGATCGGCGGCAGTGCCGTAGCGCATTTCAACCCGCAAGGCCGTGCGCTCGATGTTTTCCAGCGCCTCGGTGCTCATGTCCAGGGTGGAGAGTTCGGCCAGGGCGCGGCTCATCTCCGCGCCGGGGGTAATGGCGCCTTGCAGCGTTCTCATCGCATGGGCGGTGGCTATATAGCCCTGAGATATGTTGGCGCTGGCTGAATTGAAAGTTGAGGATAGTGCTTTTGTGGTCTCGCCGATTTTGCGAAATACTTCGGACGCCTTATCCTGTGCGCTTATTTTAATAAAAAGCGGATGTAATGGCTTATTTCCCATTTTTACCCAGTTGTGGTATGTATTTACCAGGAGGTGACGTATGCTTTACTTGGCCTTCATAATCCTGGCTGTTCTGTTCCTGGCGCCCGTATTGGTCGTGTTGCTGGATCTCATTATTTTCATCCCGGACGACCCGTCATCCTCTTCATCTGATCGGCGCGAACTTCCTCCAGAGCTAATGCTCTAGCCTGAATCACCTCGTCATACGGGTCCTGGCCGGGTAGGTTGGCCATGGCCAGGGTAATCAGCAATTCCCCGTCGTCACGTTTTATCCGCCGGGCTGCGGCTAGGACTTTTTTACGCGGGCTTCACGGGCCAAGCCCAGCTCCTCCATTATCTTCCCGGCCAGCAGGTCCTCCAGGCTCCAATCGTCATCCAGCAACGAGGCGATTTTTTCCGGCTTTTTACAGCACTTGGCCACCAGGTTGTGAGAGCCCATCCCGGTGGACTTCATCTCTTCCTTTTTCATCCGCTGGTAATCTTCGCGGGTGACCTCGAACAAAAAGGGATCTTGGTAGCCGTCCACTTCCACTGTGATTGTCTTGGTGTTGCTCATGTGTCCTCGTTAAAAAATGAGCAGGGCCGCGCCCAGGAAGAACAGGCCCACGGTTATCCCGGCAGCCACCAGACCCGGAACGGTGCTCCAGGTGAATTTGGAAGTCTCCGAGTTGTGCATCTTGGTGAGTTGCCACGCCAGCAGCCCCGCGCCTACGATCAGCACCGGGGCAAAGTATTTGCCCAGCAGAAGGTCGGCCAGCTTGTACGCAGCCGCTGTGTTGGCCAATTTGGCGATTGCCTCGAACATTAACTCTCCTCCAACTCGAAGTGCACCAGGTCGTTGAAGTCCTGGTCGGTCAGGTCACGGTCGCCGTCCCAGTCGCCGCCCCAGCGTACTTTATGTTTAATCCGCCCGGCCCGGCGCAACTCTTCCGCAACACCCAACACAAACCCGGCAAACGCGTAGAACACCCTGGTGTCATCCCACCCACGGTGGGGGTGGGGCCGTATATCCACAGCAATGGAGGGCTGCGTGTTGTGCCTGGACTTCGGCCAGCGGAGCTTGCTGGCTCCGGTTTGAAAAATCTCGTTCTGTTCGGTCTGCCCCCGGTGACCGTACAGCACGGCGCAGTCCCAGACCTGCACCACGCGCTCGAACAATATCTGCAGGTCGATGTGGCAGGTGTTCAGCTTTTTCCGGCTGGATATTCCGAAACAGGGCATGACTCATCTCCCAATCAGGTTCCACTGCGGGGTGCGGCCAGGGGTACC
Source organism: Deltaproteobacteria bacterium (assembly GCA_029879595.1). GTDB lineage: Bacteria > SAR324 > SAR324 > SAR324 > JACQKK01 > JAOUPZ01. The sequence goes on from JAOUPZ010000059.1 coordinate 6,218, forward strand.
CCGTTGATGGCCACAAAGTCCTCTCCTGTGACATCGAACTCGATATCGTGCAGTGGCTGCTCTGCTTCCTCGGTGTTGATGGAAAGCCCCGGGGCTTTCAGCTTGCAGCCAAAGGCCTCCACTTTTCGCTCCTTGCCGCCAACAAAGGCGTAAAACATCACGTCCAGGGCCTCCAGCATTTCCCATGAGCCTGCCGCCAGGGCCTTGGTGAGCAGCTTGTCCAACTCCTCGCCATCGATTTTCATCATACCCTTGGCCGACACAGGCCCCCGGAGCGAGCCGGAAGGCTTGCCGGCCTTGGTGGCAACGCCTGAGCCGATATCGACTTCCAGCGAGGCCTCCTGGACGTGGATCTGCTCCCCGTCCACGGTGATCACAAAATCTCTTCCTGAATATCTGTTCATGTTTCCTCGGTGGTGGTTTCAGATCAGGTTTCGGCGATGAGCTTCACGGAGATTTCCTCGCCGGTCTTGAGATCGCGGTACTTGAAGGCGATCTCGGCCTTGGTGGAGGTGGGGAATGTGACCGTGAAGTCGCCGTCGGACACCGGCTGTATCCAGGGAGGCTCAAAACCGGCTGCCTGACGCACCGGCTGCGAGATGTACTGGATATAGGCGGCCTTGCCTGCGGGGGAATCCACCACGCCCTTACCCAGGCGCATCACTCCGCGCAAGCGGACCCGCCGGGCCAGGTAATCGGAGAGCTGCAGGCGCTCGATGCGTTCCGGATCTCCGGCGCCGGCCAGGGGGAACACCTGGGCTGGGTAGTAGCCTGAAAGCCCCTCGTGCCACATGACCACCGAGGCCTTGGAAGCCGACAGTGTTTCCAGCACAGCCAGGTCAAGCGGCGCTCCGGTGGCGTCCGAAGGCAGGTCGCCCAATCCGGACAGCGCGCCCAGTTCCGGGCAGATCGGCGACTCGTAGGTTTTCTTGCGGGCGACGGCCCCAGCGATTGCGCCCAGGTCTTTTGTGAACAGGGTGGGGATGATGGCCACCCGGCCTGCGGCCACGCCGGTTGTCACTGCATCAAAGGCGGTGGTGTACTCGCTCCAGTCCGCATCGCCGGTTACGGGCGTGTTGTCTATGGCCCTAAAGCGCGTCAGGATCGCAGTGCGCTTGTGGATGTTCAGCCACGTTCCCGCCTTGGTTTGCAGTTCGGTGAGCTTGGCACCGGCATCGATCGGTTCGCACAGCACGATGATTTCCGGAGGTACACTCAGGGCTTCCAGGGCGCTTTCCAACGCCACCAGGATATCCGCCCAGGCGGTTGCGTTGTCATAACCCCAGGCGCTGCCCGTCCAACCGCTTCCGGCGGTGGCGATGAACGCGGTGAGCTCATCCACCAGCGGGCCGGAGGTGAACAGCGATGCCAGATCGCTGCTGGGGCCAATGGCCTTAAGCGCTCCGGATCCGGAGGCGGCTTCACCGATAAACAGGTAGTTGCCCTCCACCGCGGCGGGGGTTGGCGGGCCGGACGTGCCGGCGGATACGTTTACTTTGGGCAGCATATTCGCTCCTATTTGGTCCAGTTCATCAAGGTGGACTTCAGTGACTCATGACGGCCCCGCAGGTCCTGCAGGTCGGTCTCGATCTTCTTCAGGGTTTCGCCATGTTGGGCCACCACGTTGTCCTGCCGGCCCTGGGCATAGCCGCGCATGTATATTTTGGTCAGCCATGATCCGACCAGCGCGCCAAGTGCGGTTCCGCCGCTGAATGCGCCGCCCAGCGATCCTAGATCGATATTGTTCGGCTCCACCGTTTGCATCTCCGTCACCGTGAAGGTTTCAACTCGTCGGCAATGATTTTCCCGATGCGGCTCATGGTGATGATCTCGTCCATGTAGTCCTCCATCAGGTCCGTCAACAGGTAGTAGCGCGATCCGTTTTGTTCTTTCCGCGCAAGGGACTTGTCATGTTCCTTCATCCTGCGGGATGTGACCTTGCCGCCCCGGAACGTGTTTTTCATCTTCTGGCCGCTGAATCCATCCCTGTGGCGGCGGATGATCGCTCCGGCCAGCCCCCAGGTGAAGCGGGCTCTGATGTACTCAGCAGAAAGCCTGAAGCCCACCTCACCGCGCAAAATCTCAATCTGCTTATCCGTGGGGGCATCTCCCTTGCGCCGGTCGTGCTGAATGGCACGGGCCTCCTCCCGGTCAAATATAGTCACTCCCCTGGCACTGGCCCTGCGGCCCACTGCGGCGCGGACCTTTTTGGTCAGGCGACGGCGCTCTGCCACGTCATCGGGGTACTCCTGCCGGTAAAACCAGGAGACCTTGCGCTTCATGTTGTCGGCCACCACCGCGCCGATTTTGCGGTGGATGCGGGCTTTCTCCCGTTTGTCCAGCCGCATGTAGCGCAGCTGCTGGGCCAGCGTCAGGTGGCCCTTCAATTCAAGCCGTACCTGCATGGCGTCACTCCGGCTGTGGCGTCACGGCAACCTCGTCGCCCTGAATGACTCCAGGCGCTGGCGCTGCCCTCTTCCAAACCCGTCCGCCCCACTCCAGCCTATCCACGCCGGTGTAGGCTGCATCCTCGACGTAGGTGATCTCCTCGCTGAAACGGAAGGTCAGCACCACGTCCGATCGCCCTTTGCCCACCGGCGCGCCGGTGAGTCCGTCGAATCTGTCATGCCGGCCCGCATTGGCGTCCAGCCACGCTGTGAGCGCGGCCACCAGGTCGGTCAGCTCGCCGCCGGCGCTCCAGAGCTGCACCTCGCCAGTGTATTCCAGGCGCGCGGCCAGCAGCCCACCTTCGGCCTCGGAAAAACTGCTCAGGCTGGAGGCCTCAGTGATCTCGGCATCCACCTGCTCGGGCATGGCGCGGGCCTTGAGCATGGTGGCCACGGCTTTGAGCTTTTCCATCGCGCTCTCAGATTAATGCGGCCCTGCAGCGGCCCGGCTTGCCGCCCTTGATGCGGGCGATGTTGTTCATGGCGCTACGCTCCCAGTCCTCCGGGGTCTGGTTCAATCCATCCAGCGCTCCGCGGGCGGTCTCGCCCTTGATCAGCGTGGGCAGGATCGGCAGCAGGCGCGCGGTGGCCATGTCGTACACGGCGGCGCTGTAGTAGCCGGTTTTCTCCGCAGGGAACCCGGACACGCCTGCGACTTCCTGATCGGCCTTCCAATCTGCCAGGGCCAGGTTCACATCCAGCAGGGCCAGGGTGAGCTGTTCTTCCAGGGTGCTGGGCGCATCACCGGGGATGCGCCGCAGTTCCTGCCAGTCCTCGATCTTCACGGCCACCCCGAACCAGGCGTCCGGATTGTTGATGGTCTTGGTGACCTGCTCGGGATTGGTAGCGTCCAGCATCAGCTATCCTGTTTCTTTTTCGACCTGGCCGGCTTTTCTTCCAGCACCCCTGCCAGGGGATTGTCCTCGGGCTTGCCGCCGGCGGCTGTCCATGCCTCGGTCTTGCGGCGGATCATCAGACGCTGGGCCTCGGCTTCGGCCCGGGTCATGTCCGTCCCCCGGGCGCGGATGAATTCCGCCTCTCGCTCAAGTTGTTTTTTCATCACCTTCAGGCTCATATCGGTACCACCTCGGAATCGATGTTTTTACCCACCGACTCCTCATCATTGGAACCGCCGGGGGAGCCGGGCGCGGCCTCCTGGGTGTTGTCCATTGTTGCGGACTCACCGGAGTCTGCCTGGCTCCCGGCGACGGTGGGGGATGCGTTTTCGCCGGTTTTTTCTGTGCCGCCGGTGATCCATTTTTTCACCTTGGCCAGGATGGTCTTGACACCGGATTTCTCGCCCCGGATTTCCTGTGCGCTTTCGAAGAAAGATTCGGCGGTGCTCAGGCAGTCCTGGCGCTGTTCCTCATCGCCCCGCTCTCCGGCCGCATCGGCCAGGTTGACGGCATGCTCACCCATGAGTTTGTGGAAGAATCCGGACAGGGACTCCGGCATGTCATCGGCTTCGCTGAAGACATCCTCCAGGTAGGGCATGGGGCTGCGCTTGTTCTTGATCTCCTCCCAGGCCCACTCGCTGATCTTGCGCCAGCGGAACTCATTGATGGGGGTGGCGATGGGCGAATGCTGGCCCAGGGCTTCTGCTTGGCGGGACAGCGAGATGAAGGCCTCGATGTCGCCCGCGTCCCACAGCCAGATGACGTACCAGGGCACAATGGGGTCGGCCACGGTGCGGTTTGCCGAGGCGAAGAAGGATTCAACGTGGGGCCGGTATTTTACCAGCAGCTTAAGCTTGCCCTCGCGCTTGGCCTCCAGGGTCAGCCCTTTAAGCGCCAGGCGCTCGGCCTCGAAGTATCCGCCGGATTCGGCGGCTGCCTTGATGGCTCCGATTTTACCCAGCACAGGGGGCGGCGGCTCGGTGGGCGCTCGGGAGGCCTCTTCGCGGGCTTCATTGCGCAGGCGGACCTGCTGGAGTTTGCTCACCGGCACGGTGGCTGGGCTGGTCCGCCCATGCCTCTTTTTATCCTCCAGGGCACGGGAGGCTGCGAACTGCTCCTCGATGCGCTGCTGGACTTCTCGGATTTTGCTCACGTCTCAACCATTCAGAAGTTATGGAAAATGGCGGGGGCGCACATCATCGCCCCCGGTCAGCTGGCATCAATCATTGATGCGGTAGATGTTCTCCGCCATGATCATGGACTCCAGGTCCTCCACAAAGTAGCCTTCCGACCACTCGTTCCAGTCCACCAGACCCTTCCACTCGTGCTTGTTTTCAAGCTTGCGGTTGAGGTTTTCGTGGACGTAGATGGACAGGTTGCGGTGCTTGGTGGCCACCAGGGTGCGGGTGGGGATGAAGGCCGGGGTTTCCACCGGGTGTCCGGCCAGCTCGGCGAAGGCCCGCTCCAGGGCCACCTTCTCGGTGGGCTGGGCGGCATGCTGGTTGTACAGGATGCCCCGCTCGGTGGCGCGCAGGTCGTCAGCCATCATTGCGGTGAGGCCGGAGCGCTTCTGCACCGGGATGGACGCCACCAGGTCCACCATCAGCTCGTCCATGTTCTTGTAGTCGGGGGCCTGGGTGGCCTTGGCTCCACCGGCGACATTTTCCACGGTGTGGGCCTTGGTGATGTGGATCTTGTTCGCGGTGGAGGCGGCCAGCACCAGGTGGGTGCCATCATAGTTGACGCCCTGGCCGGACACCACGATCTGCGCGCCGGATTTGAAGCCGTGAGCCGTGGCGGGTATGCCCACCGTGCCACCGCCCTCATCGGTGATGGCCTCGCCGGTATTCAGGGCTACCTCTTTGTTCTGGGAATCCACAAATATTTTGCCAGAACCGGCCACGATCTCCGAGATCACGTTGGCGGCTTTTTCATCGCGTAGGCGCTGAATCCAGCCCTTGTTCAGGGTGGTGATGGCAGCGGTCTGCACATAGGCCTGGGAATCGTCGGTACCGTTCCACCCCAGGAACAGCCGGTCGTTGGCGATGCGCAGGGCCTTGTCGGCCAGCAGGCGCTCCCTGAAGTTGGCAAAGCGCGCATAGGCGTTGAGCTTCTCCCAGGAGAACAGGATATCCGCCTCGGTGCTGAGCAGCTTGTAGGTGCGGTTGCTCTGGCTGGCGGCAATCGAGGGCTCGCGGGCGTTGGTGGGCGGGTTGGTGCGCTTGAGCACCCGCTCGTCCATGTCGCTATACAGCAGTTTGCCCTCGGTTTCCTTGAGGCCGGTGACCACATTGATCTTTTTCAAAAAGCCGGTGACATCGGCATCCACCACCAGGCTGTTCAGCCGCTCGTGGGTTTTGACCGGCACGGGGAATGAAT
>JAOUPZ010000060.1 GCA_029879595.1 Deltaproteobacteria bacterium
ACTCCCGGCCACCCTCCAGCTTTACGGCCTGGGCGCCGGCTTCCTTGGCCAGCCGCCCCGCGTTGCGCACCGCGTCCTCCACCGAGGCCTGGTAGCTCATGAAGGGCAGGTCGGCCAGCAGCGCCGCCTGCTGGGAGCCCCGTCCGGCCATCCGGGTGTGGTACACGATTTCGTCCATGGTGACGGGCAGGGTGCTGTCCCGGCCCTGCACCACCATTCCGAGGGAATCCCCCACCAGGATGGCGTCCACTCCCTCGTCCACCAGCCGGGCCATGGGGTAGTCGTAGGCGGTAACCATTACAATGGGCTGTTTGCCTTTCTGGGATTGCAGTTTCCTGATCGTGTTGCGCATTCTGCCACCGGGCCGAAAGTTGGAAAACCTGAAATACATTTGTGTATTCAGGTTGTCACCAGCCGGGGTAAACAGTCAACGTCTGCGGTTCTCTTTACTACCGGGGCGGCTAAAGTTATGCTTTTTGCACGCCTGTGAGCAGGCGGTGGCCTCGCGCCGTGCTGGCCTTTTTTTCTTTTTTTTAACAGCCCACGGAACATATCCCGGCAAAAGATGCCGGCAATTAAGACCCTGGAAGCCCTGACCATGGAAACCCTGACCCTGGACCCCATCCGGCGCATATCCGGCGCGGTTAACCTGCCCGGTTCCAAGAGCCTTTCCAACCGGGTGCTGCTGCTGGCGGCCCTGGCCCGGGGCACCACCCGCGTGGAAAACCTGCTGGACAGCGACGATGTGCGGGTGATGGTGGCCGCGCTGCGGCAGTTGGGCCTGGAAGTGCAGGGCGAGCCCGCGGCCGGCAGCCTGGAGGTGCAGGGGCGGGGCGGACCGCTGCCCGGTGGGGCGCACGAGCTGTTTCTGGGCAACGCCGGCACGGCCATGCGGCCCCTGACGGCGGCGCTGACCCTGGGGCGGGGGGAGTACCGCCTGGGAGGGGTGCCCCGCATGCACGAGCGGCCCATCGGGGACCTGGTGCAGGCTCTGCGGGCTCTGGGAGCGGATATCCAGTGCCTGGAAACCGAGGGCTATCCGCCGTTGCTGATCCGGGGGAACGGACTGGAGGGCGGCCGGGTGGGCATCAGCGGCTCCACCAGCAGCCAGTTTCTGACGGCCCTGCTGATGGCCGCGCCCTATGCCCGCCGGGATGTGGTGGTCCGCCTGACCGACCGGCTGGTCTCCCGGCCCTATGTGGCCATGACCATGGCCCTGATGAAGCGTTTCGGGGCGCGGGTGGAACGCCGGGGCTGGGAGCGCTTCAAGGTGCCGAGCGGGCAGGTGTACGAGTCCCCCGGGCGGGCCCATGTGGAGGGCGATGCCTCCTCGGCCTCGTATTTTCTGGCCGGGGCCGCCGTCAGCGGGGGCGAGGTGCTGGTGAACGGCTGCGGCTCGGAGAGCCTGCAGGGCGACGCCCGTTTTGCCCGGGTGCTGCAGCGCATGGGCGCGCGGGTGGAATACCGCCCCACGTCCATTCTGGTGCGGGGCAGCAGTGGCGGCAGTGGCAGCAGTGGCGGCAGTGGCCGTGGAAAGCCTGCCGGCAAAGCCCTGCGGGGGCTGGATGTGGACATGGAGGCCATGCCGGACGCGGCCATGACCCTGGCGGTGACGGCGCTGTTCGCCTCCGGACCCACCACCATCCGGGGTATCGCCAACTGGCGGGTCAAGGAGACCGACCGCATGGCGGCGGTATCCGCCGAGTTGGGCAAGCTGGGCGCGGCCACCGAAGTGGGGGAAAACCACCTGGTGGTGCATCCGCCCCCGGCACTCAAAAGGGCTTCCATCGCCACCTACGACGATCATCGCATGGCGATGGCCTTTTCCCTGGCGGCCTGCGGGGGCGTGCCGGTTCAAATCGAGGACCCGGGCTGCGTGGCCAAGACCTTCCCGGACTATTTCCAGGTGCTGGAAGGCCTGGTGGAACGCGGGGCGGACTGAAAAGGCCGGAGTAAAACAGGGTCGAAACAGGGTCGAAACAGGGTCGAAACAGGGGCGGGGCAGGAGCGCACATGAACATTCAGGCCATCAGCAAAGCCCTGGCGGGGCACACCCCCGTCACCACGCCCTTCCGCCCGGAGCGCAGCCGGGCCGCCGTGGCGCTGATTCTCAACGAATGGCAGGGGGAAACCCGGCTGTGCTTCATACTGCGCGCCGAGCGCGATGGCGATCCCTGGAGCGGGCACATGGCCTTTCCGGGGGGGCGGGCTGACCCCGGCGATGAGTCGGCCCGGGCGGTGGCCGAACGGGAAACCGCGGAGGAGACGGGGCTGGAGCTGCCTGGTGAGGCCCTGATAGCGCCGCTGTCGGAGGTTCCCATCCGGCTGTGGGGCCGCGATGTGGGCATGGTGCTTTCGCCCTTCGTGTACCGCCTGGAGGGGGAGCCTGCGGAGTTCCGGTTCAGCCACGAGGTGGCGGACGCGTTCTGGGTGCCCCTGGATCACCTGTGGGACGTGGCCAACGCTGCCGAAAAACAGGTTTCACGTATGGGGATAACGGTGGCCTTCCCGGCGGTGGCCATCGGGGAGCATCTGCTCTGGGGGCTGACCTACCGGGTGCTGACCCAGTTCAGCGATCTGCTGGACCGGCCTTTGCCCCAGCTGGTGACCCTGCCCGAAGGGCTGATCTGATAAGGAAGAATTTAGTGGGGGTGCTGCCCCCAATGCATGTCTTCGTACTGAAATTCGTTAATGGGGTGAAGGGGTTCACCAACCCCTTCCGGGGGTGCCGGGGGGCAGAGCCCCCGGCCGTATAAGCCTTTCAGTCCTCCCGGCGCCAGTCGCGGCGCTCGCGGATTTCCCGCAGAAGTTCCTCCTGGGCCTGGGCGAAGGGCAGCACCACCTGATTGGGCTGGCCGGCGGCCGGCTTGCCGTGCCTGCGCCAGGCCACGGCCTGATTGTCCTGCTCCTGCTGGCCCACCACAAAAAGATTGGGCACCTTGGCGGTCTGGCCGTCCCGGATCTTCTTGCCCAGGGTCTCGCTGGAGGAATCCACCTCGGCGCGCACCATGTTATCGCGCAGCTCGGCGGCCAGCTTGCGGGCGTAGTCCAGAAAGGGCTCGGCCACGGGAATGACCCGCACCTGCTCCGGGGCCATCCAGGTGGGGAAGACCCCGCCGTAGTGCTCCACCAGGAACGCAATGAAGCGCTCGTGGGTGCCCAGGGGAGCCCGGTGCAGAATATGGGGCCGGTAGGAGCGGTTGTCCGCGCCCACATAGCTCAGGTCGAAGCGCTCGGCCATTATCAGGTCCAGCTGGTTGGTGGAGGCGGTTTCCTCCCGTCCCACCACGTTGGTGATCTGAAAATCTATCTTGGGGCCATAGAACGCCGCCTCGCCCTTTTCCGCCTCGTAGTCCACCCCCACCTCGCGCATGGCGGAAACCACTGTTTCCTCGGCCTTTTCCCAGGTGCTGCGTTCTCCCACATACTTGTCGCTGGAATCCAGGTCCGGCAGGGAGAGCCTGATCCAGTAGTCGGAGATTCCGAACAGGCCGTAGAAATACTGGTGCATGCGGATAACGTCGATGAACTCCTGGGTGGCCTGGTCCTCGGTGCAGTAGATATGGGCGTCGTTCATGCACATGCCCCGCACGCGCAGCAGCCCGGACAGCTCGCCGGACTGCTCGTAGCGGTAGCACTGGCCGTATTCGGCCAGCCGCAGGGGCAGGTCGCGGTATGAGCGGGGCACCGCCTTGAAGATCATGTGGTGGTGGGGGCAGTTCATGGGCTTCAGGTAGAACCGACCGTCATCGGATTCCATGGGGGGAAACATGTCCGCCGCGTAGTAGGGCAGGTGCCCGGAGGTGTGGTACAGCCCCTCCTTGGTGATGTGCGGGGTGGCCACGCGCTTGTAACCCCAGCGGAACTCGGTCTCCTTGGCCAGCTTTTCCAGCTCCTCGCGCAGCACCGTGCCGTTGGGCAGCCACAGGGGCAGGCCCTTGCCCACCTCCTCGGATATGGTAAACAGCTGCATCTGCTGGCCCAGCTTGCGGTGGTCCCGCTCCCGGGCCAGCTCGCGCAGGGCCAGGAACTCCTTGAGCTCCTTGCCGTTCTTGAAGGCCAGCCCGTAGACCCGCTGCATCATGGGGTTTTCCTGGTCGCCGCGCCAGTAGGCTCCGGCCAGGGAGTCCAGCTTGAAGCCGTCGGCGGGCAGCTTGCCGGTGGATTCCACATGGTGGCCCTCGCACATGTCCTCGAAGTCGCCGATTTTATAAACGCTGAGGGTCTTTTCGCCCTCGGCGGCAAAGCCCTCGGCCATCTCCGCCTTGTAGGTCATCCCTTCCTGCTTATACCGGCCGATCAGCTCGCCGGCCTCGTAGTCGGCATGGGTGAAGGGCTGGTTGGCCGCGATGATCTTCTTCATCCGCTTTTCAAGATCCGGCAGGTCCTCCGGGGTCAGCGGCGGCTCCAGGTCGAAATCGTAGAAAAAGCCGTTGTCGGTGGGGGGGCCGTAACCCAGCCGCGCCCCCGGGCGCAGCTCCAGCACCGCCTGGGCCAGCACATGGGCAAAGGAGTGGCGCATCCGGTACATGGGGGATTCCGGCTGCATGTGGTCGCGTTTTCTCATAGGTGGTTTTTTTCCAGTCGCGGGATTTTTGGCAAAAGCGTGTCTTTGAATATGCTAGGGGGTTTTCACTAAGGGAGTCAATCAAGTTTTGTCAGTTGAAAATATAAAGAAAGTTGACTGCCCGGCCATTTATTACACCCTCACCCCCCAGCCCCCTCTCCCGCAGGCGGGCGAGGGGGAGTTAATATTGTGCCCTCTCCTCCGGCCATTGGAGTTACCCTCACCCTTCTCTCCCGCGCAGTACCGTTGACTCACACCATCAAGCAATGTTCGCTGTTGAGGGGGAGCTTTGCGTTGTTATCCCCTCGCCCAGGCGAACGCCGCCTGCCGGTGTGAGCCAAAAACACTGAGGGAGAGGGGAAGGAGCGCCTGCAAGGTGCGGAAGGGGTGAGGGTTCGAGCAGGCAGGCAGTGTCCGGTGCTGCTGGTTCGCATCGGCAGGCGATGCTAAGCGTGGGAGAGGGGTGGCCCGTGTGCAGTTATTAAAGCACGGTTCGGGGTGAGGGAGTGTTGGGCCAAGGTTGCGGCAGGAGAAATGTCAGGACAGGCATGGACGGGTGGAAATCACCCCCCCAGCAGCTGGTCCAGGCGCAGGTCATCATCCCAGATATTGAGCTGCATCCACAGGGGCAGGTGGTCCGAGAGCTGGAAGGTGAACTCCTCCTTGCCCATGTCCTGTTCGGGGAACAGGGGCCGGTGGTCGCCCTGGTAGAAATCCAGCACCCCGGCGGGGGCGGCGTATTCCCCCTTGAGGTTGCGGTAGAGCGAGTCGTGCAGGGGGTAGTGCATGATCTGGTCGTAGCGTTTGCCCCGGGCCAGGTCCGTGCCGAATTCATCCCGGCGCAGGCCCGGCGCCACCTGCAAACCGTATTCAGTAATGGCCTTGTAGGTTCCGCTGCGCCGGGAGGTGACGTTGAAGTCGCCCAGCACGATCATATCCCGGTCCACCACATGGGGGTTTTCCCGGCGCATGTGCACCCATTCGGCCAGCCCGTGCAGTTCCTTCACACGCTTGCGGATGGACCTGCCCCAGCGGATGTGGGCGGCCAGCAGGATAAAGTCGAAGTTGCCGGCCTGGAAGGACACCAGATAGGGGCTGCGCCACCACTCGAAGGGGCGGACGTATTCCACCTCCTCCTGTCCGTCGGGCAGCCGGAGCCGGATGCGCTTGGGGTCGGCTTCGGCGGCCAGCCCGGAAAAGCGCAGGGCCCGGCCATCGTAGATGAACCCGATGCGCTCGCGGTTCCCCGCCGGGTCCGGCACGGCGTCGGAATACACCACCTTCCAGTACGGCCCCAGGATGCACATAACCTTTTTAAGGTCTTCCAGGTTCTCGTTGAGCTCGGTGATGGCCACCACATCGAAGGAGTTGATAATCTCGGCGATGTAGTGGAGGGCGGCATCCTGGCGGCCGTTCTTGCCGAAGGCCCGGATGTTCCAGGTGGCGATGTTGATGGTTTCATCCAGGGCCGACGAGGGAATCCCCGCCGCGTCAATGCGCGCGCGCAGTTCCTTCAGGCCGTGCGCGGTGTTGCGGTCCAGTCTGCCGTGGTGCATCGGTGCCTCTCCGTCGTTCCGTGGCGCGGGACGCCTCGCGCTTCCGGGTATCGCAATATGGCCGTTCGGCCCCACGCTTTATATTGACCCTGATGGAACAGCTTTGGCAAATCGTTTTGCTAATCTTTGTCGCTTATTGCTGGCTGAAACCGGCAATTCAGTCGGCGGGCAGGCACAATTCCAGTTCAAAGGGGGCCAGTGAAATATTGAACATGGTTCCCTGCTTCAGCCAGTCGCCGTCTATATGGACATGCACCGGCTCCGCGCTGGTGACTGTCCAGGAGGGGTGGGACTCGAAGCACAGCCCGGGGCCGCGCACGGGAAGGTGCAGCAGCAGCCGCCCGATGCCGAAGGGCAGCAGCATCCAGCCGTTGGTGCAGGTCAGTCCCAGGGCCGGTTCCTGCAGCCCGGCCCGGGGATGTATTTTGAGCAGCCCGGCGTAGCGGGCCGTGCGCGCCGCCACCACCCAGATACCCTTGATGCTCCTGCCATCCGGGCGGGTCACGCTCAGGCCGGGATGACGCCGCAGAACGCTCCGCAGGCCGGCCGTGATGTAGCTGAAGGCCCCCAGGGCGTTCTTTTCACCCCGGGACAGGGCATGCACCACCTGGCCGTCGAACCCGATGCCGGCCATGTTGACGAATACCCGGTCATCGATTTTCCCCGGGCGGAAGGTCATGGTGCTCCCGTTCAGCAGGGAGCGCAGGGCCTGGACCGGGTCCAGGTCCAGGCCGATTTCCCGGGCGGTGGAGTTGCCCGTGCCGCCGGGAATGACCGCCAGGGGAAGCTGGCGTTCCATCATGCCCTGGGCGGCCTCGCTAAGGGAGCCGTCCCCCCCGTACACCGCCACCTTCTGCACCCCGGATACCTCGCGGGCCAGCCGGATGATGTCCCCGGGCCGTTCCGACGGCAACAGCAGGGGGTCCTTGCCCTCGGAAGTCAAAATCTCCGCCAGTTCTTCCAGAACTTCCTGCCGGAAGCTTCCCGAGACCGGATTGTATATTAACGCCCAGCGTTCCATGGCCCTGTCCTCCCACTTGGGATGGCTTTCACACCATCCGTTTCATTTTTTGCAACTGCTCCAGCCCGCCGATGCCGATCAGGATATCGTTGTCCTGAAGCACATCATCGGGCCGTGGATTGAACAGGAACTCCCCCGTGGGGCGTCGGATACCGATGACGATCACCCCCAGCTCCCTGCGAAAGCCTGTTTCCTGAATGGTTTTCCCGCTGAGTCCCGATCCCGTGGGCACTCTGATTTCCCCCAGTCTGATCTCCGTCCTGCCGGTAATGGCGTGGTCGAGAAACTCCATGGTATGAGGTGATGTAAGGTGGTGGGCCAGCCGCGTTCCGCCTTGGACATACGGAGAGATGGTGTAGTCGGCCCCGGCCCTGAGAACCTTTCGTTCGGCTTCCACCGAGGAGGCCCAGGAGGCAATCCGCAGGTCGGTCCTGAGCTGGCGGGCGGATAGCACCAGGTACACGTTTTCCGCGTCGTTTCCCAGCGCGGCCACCAGGCCCTTGGCCCGGGTGATCCCCGCCCGCTGGAGGCATTCGTCGGTGGTGGCGTCACCGGCGATGAACAGGCGTTCGGCCGCGGTCAGGGTTTCCGTGCGTTCATGTTGGTTTTCCAGCACTACAAATTTCTCGTGGTCGCGTTCAAGCTGGTCGCAGACCGCCTTGCCGGTGCGTCCGTAGCCGCAGATGATAAAATGGTCGTGCAGTTCTTCGATTTTATTGTCCATTTTCCGCCTCCAAAACACGCGTCCGATCTGCATGTCCACCACCAGCGATGCCAGGGTGGTGATCGAAAAGGCCACCACGACCACGCTGGTGATCATTAGCGCCATGGTGAGGATTTTTCCCGTGGTATCAAGCTGGTGCACCTCGGAGAACCCGACCGTGGAAATGGTGATGATGGTCATGTAGAGGGAGTCCAGCCAGGACCATCCCAGCAGCAGATGGTATCCCGTGCTCCCGCCCATGATCACTGTAAACAGCAGAGCCACCAAAACCACGATTTTCCTGGTGTATTCCATATCCTCCGGCTGCGATAAAGTGCGATAAAGATACCGTCTGTGTGTCTCTGTGGCCTGTTTGCTGCGGAGATTCAGTCCCCTGCCGTCCGGGACAGCCAGATGGGCTGTCCGCTGATGGAAACCCGGAAGGAGCTTCCCGAGCCCAGATAATCCCCGTCTATCTGGGCATGAAGCGTTCCAGGTCCGCGGACCAGCACTTCCCGGGCCTCCCGCAGGGCCACCCCCGGGGCTTCGCGGTGCTGGCCCAGCCCGAGTTGCAGCCCCAGAAAAGACAGCAGCCCGCGGCGTTCCACCAGGGTTATGCCCAGGGCCTGCTGCTCCAGTCCGGCCCGGGGATGAATGCGGAAGTTCCCTCCGTAATAGGCGCAGCGGGCGGCCACCAGCCAGTCCCCCTCCAGGGGCGGACCGCCGTCCAGACTGGCCTGCAGCGGCTCACGGCGGTTGGCCAGCGCCTTCAGGGCGCTCCAGACATAGGCGCCCTTGCCGGTGAGGGCCTTCAGGCCTGGATTGACCTTGAACACCGCTTCGGCATCAAACCCGAATCCAACCATTAGCAGGAAGGCCCGCTTATCTACAAGCCCCGGATATACGGCGCGCTGTTCCTTCCCGGCCTGCAGCAGTGCGGCCTGTACAGGGTTGCGGGGCAGCTTCAGGGCCAGCCTCAACACGTTGGCGGTTCCTCCGGGCACGACGACCAGGGGCAGTCTGCGGCCCAGCAGCCCGTTGGCGGCCTCGTTGATGGTGCCATCGCCGCCATATACCGCCAGCCTGTCCAGCCCCTGGGCCTGTCGCGCCAGTTCGGTGGCGTGGCCGGGGCTTTTGGTGGGCAGGAGCCGTGTTTCGATGCCCTGTGCCTGGAGCGCGCTCAGCAGGGACTCCACCACTGAGGGGCGGTAGCTGCCTGCGGCGGGGTTGTATATCAATCCCCATTTCATGCGGTAGTCCGGTAAGTGGTTCTGCGTTATCGCCTCCGGGGGGCTGCCAGCTTTCCCGTGGGTTTTATTGCGCTTGGAGGAAGTTTAACGGTATTAATAACAAAGAGGAAAGCGGATAAGAACAAAGGTTGGTCCCATTCTGCCGTTCCGGGTGGTTTCTCCCGGAAGAACGGTGAGGTATTAGTGCAGCCATGCCAAATGATGAACAAACCAGGATCGTGCCGGTTATCGGCCTGACCGGCGGCATTGCCGCCGGCAAGACCACCGTGTCACGGATGCTGGCCCGCCAGGGTGCCCATGTAATTGATGCCGACAAGCTGGGCCACGAGGCCATCGCCCCGGCGGGAATCGCCTATCCGGAGATAATAGTCAGGTTCGGAACGGGTATCCTCAACGACGATGGCACCATCTCCCGGCCCAAGCTGGCCAATATCGTGTTTTCCGATGCGGAGGCCCTGCGGGTTCTCAACAGCATTTCCCATCCGCTGATTGCCGGCCAGATGAAAAGGGAGATCAACCGGGTGCGCGCCCGCGCCACCGGGGATTCCACGCCCTGCATCCTTCTGGATGCGGCCATATTGTTCGAGACCGGCTGGAACAGTCTGTGCGATGTCACCTGGGCGGTGCATTCGACCCCGGAGCGGGCTCGCGACAGGCTGATTGTGCGCAACAAGATGAGCCCCGAGGATGCCGATGCCCGCATGGCCGCCCAGATGAACAACGAACAGCGGGCGGCCAAGGTGGACAGTGTCATCTACAACGACGGCACTTTTGAGGAACTGGAAACGCAGGTGAGAAACCTGTGGGAGAAGGTGATCTCGATTTCCTGGAAAAAACCGGCGAAATGACCACCGAAAAGCCTTTTCAGCCCATCCGCATCCCTCCCTGCCTGGAGGAGATCACGCCGTTCCTGGCCGTGGAGGTGTTTCAGGCCGCCCAGCGCCTGCAGGCCCAGGGGCGGGATGTGATCCACCTGGAGTTTGGCGAGCCGGACTTCCCCACGCCGGAGCCGGTGAAGCAGGCCGCCCTGGAGGCCCTGGCCCGCAACGAGACCCGCTATACCCACTCCCTGGGCATACCCCGCCTGCGGGAGACCATCTGTGGCTACCACCGCGAGAAATACGGCCTGGAGATTTCCCCGGAGCGGGTGATCGTGAGTCAGGGCACGAGCTTTCTGGCCTACATGCTGATGCTGGTGCTGCTGGAGCCGGGGGACGAGGTGATCCTGCCCGATCCCACCTATGCCTGCTATGCCAACTTCATCCGGCTGGCCCGGGGGGTACCGGTGCCGGTGCGGCTGCGGGAGAGCAACGGCTTTCAGCTTGATCCCGCCGAGGTCCGCCGGGCCATTGGTCCGCGCACCCGGGGGCTGATGATCTGCTCTCCGGCCAACCCCACCGGCGTGGTGATGGAGCCGGCGCTGCTGGAGGAGCTGGCCGGGCTGGGTGTGCCCGTGATCAGCGACGAGATCTACCACGGGCTGAACTATGGTCCGGGTAATGGTCCGGGTTATGGTCCGGGTAATGGCCGGGAGGATGGGCAGGAGGACAGCGCGGCGGTGGATCATTCCATGCTGGAGTACACCGATAACGCCTTTGTGCTGAACGGCTATTCCAAGTATTTCGCCATGACCGGCTGGCGGCTGGGCTATCTGATCGCCCCCGAGCACCTGGTCCAGACCCTGATGTACATTCACCAGAACGTGATGATCTCCGCGGCGGAATTCGTGCAGCACGCGGGCATTGCCGCCATGACAGACGCCCTGGACATCTGCCGGGGCTACCGGGACGAGTACAACCGCCGCCGGGTGTTCATGCTGCAGGAGCTGAAGGCAATAGGGGTGGAGCTGAGCTATGAGCCCACGGGGGCCTTCTATGTGTTCTTCGACGCCCACAACCACCTGCGCCGCCTGCGGGGGCAGAAGCCGGCCCCGCCTGAGCCGGGGGACTCGCTGCGGCTGGCCATGGATATCTTGCAGAAAACCGGCGTGGCCCTCACGCCGGGCTGCGACTTCGGCTCCGGCGGGGAGGGCTACCTCAGGCTGAGCTACGCCAACTCGCGGGAGAACATCGCCGAGGCCATCCGGAGGCTGGGGGAATTCTTCAACGCGGCCAGCTGAGTCCAGGAATCAATACCGCATCGCCACCCCCTGCGGGCCGGCAAGGCCGCCAATCGTCTTCAGAGTCGTGCGGGTGGCAGCGTCTAGCACGGTAACGGTATTTCCGTTAAACATACTACTATAAGCCTTGCTGCCATCGGGCATGAAAGCCAAGCCGAAGGGGCTGCCGGTTACTGTGATGGACGCCAGTTCGGCATCTGTCGCCGTACTGAAAACATGAATGATATTCGCGCCTAGGGTGGAAACCCAGAGTTCCGACCCATTCGGGCTGATGGCCATTCCCATAGCTTGTCCAGCGGTGGAGGGGGTGGCGGAAATGGTTTCGGTGAGGGTATTGATTATGGCAACAGAATATGCGGCTAAATCCCCCACATATACCTTGTTGCCACTTGCTGATGCCGCAATGGAATAAGGTTGCGAAAAACCGGATATGGTGTTGACCACTGTCAGGGTGGACATGTCAATCACGGAAACCGTGGTGGATATCTCGTTGGTAACAAAGGCCTTGCTGCCGTCCGGTAAAATGGCGGCATAGCGGGGACAATCCTGTACGGTAATGGTTGTCAATACGGTATTGTCTGCGGTGTTGATAACGGTGACGCTGTCGGAGGAATAGTTCACTGCCAGCAACTTGCTTTCATCCGGCGTTATCGCCACGCCCCGGGGACTGTTCCCCACCGATACAGTGGCGGCAACGGTGTTGGTGAC
>JAOUPZ010000348.1 GCA_029879595.1 Deltaproteobacteria bacterium
GTGGGAGCCACCATGCTCACCTGTCTGGTGGCCACCCTGTTCCCGGCGCGCAAGACCAACACCCTGACCCCGGCTGAGGGGCTGCGCCGGGCCTGAGAAGGAAAGCGCCGCCAGGTGGCATCCTGGTCAGGAGCGGGCGAACAGATTCAGCGGTATCTTCAGGTAGCGCACATTGTTGGAAGATGGTGCCGGGAGCCGGCCCGCGTCGATGTTCACCTGGACGCTGGGGAATATCAGCCGGGGGGCGCTCAGGGTGCTGTCACGGCTTTTCCTGAACTCCACGAATTCTTCCCGGCTGCGTCCCTGGGGAAGCTGCACGTTTTCCCGCTTGGCCTCCCCGATGCTGGTCTGGTAGCGCAGTTCCCGGCCACCGGGCTGATAGTCGTGGCCCACAAAAACCCGTGTTTCATCCGGCAGGGCATACAATCGTCTGGTAATGGAGTCATACAGGTCCTCAGCGCTTCCCGCCGGGAAGTCGCAGCGGCCCGTTCCGCCGTCCGGCATGAACATGGTGTCGCCGGTGAACAGGGCGTCTCCGAACAGGTAGCTCACATCGGCCGGGGTGTGGCCGGGGGTGTTTATCACCCGGAAGGACAGGCTGCCCGCCTGTACGGTTTCTTCGTCTTCGAACAGTCTGTCGAACTGGCTTCCATCGGTGGGGAAGTCTTCGCCCAGATTAAAAAGCCCCTTGAAAGTCCGCTGCACTTCGGTGATCCGTTTTCCGATGCCCACCTGGGCCTGCGGGTATGCTTCCTTGAGTACCTGGGAGCCGGAGAGGTGGTCGGCGTGGGCATGTGTTTCCATGATGAAAAGCGGGTTGAGCCCCGAGGATTTCAGATAATCAGTGACCACCTGCACGGACCCGGTGCTGGTGCTGGATGAGGCCTGGTCATAGTCAAGCACCGGGTCGATGACCACGGCGTCACCGCTTTGGCGGTCCGAGAGAACATAGGTCATGGTGAAGGTCTGCTTGTCGAAAAACGCCTTTATTTCCATGCGGGGCTCCTTTCCGGTAATCCGGTGTTAATTCCCTGTGATGATGCTCCCCCTTGCTTTTTTTATATTTATCCCGTGATCTTAATATATGGGTCTGTGACTTGATCCCTTAAGGCGGGTCCCCGGCAGCGAACAAGGCTCCGGGCACTTCCTGCGTCGAAGTCTCCTGATGGGTCTGCGCCCGGCTCCGGCGCCTTTTTATTAACTAAAATTCTGGAAATACGCAATAAATGAAATCAGCGCTGATGGAAAACCTGCGCTGGGAGTTGTCCGACTTCCGGCAGGCCCTGCTCTCCTGGCGGTACTATCGCACCCTTCTTCTGATGGCCGTGGGGATCACCATTTCCAGCATTGCCATCAACGGACTGGTAATCCCCCAGAATCTTTTTGCTTCGGGGGTCTCCGGCCTGTCGCTGATGTGGTTTTATAATTTCGGCTGGCCTTCGCTGGGCAGCATCTACCTTTTACTGAACATCCCTATCTTTCTGCTGGGCTGGCGTGAGTACGCCCTGCGCTTTGTAGTGCTTTCAATGCTGGGCGCCATGATGCTGGCCTTTGCGCTGGATCTTACCAGCGGGGTCAGAATCAGGGTGGACGAGCCCATACTGGCCTGCCTGCTGGCCGGGGTGATGGTGGGCATGGGCTCGGGAAGCTACCTGCGTTTCGGGGGTTCCGCCGGCGGGGCGGATATTCTGGCCAGCTTCATCAAAAAGCGCTTCGCCCTGCCCATGGGAACCACCTTCAACCTCCTCAACGGCGTCAATCTGTGCGGGGCGCTGGTCATCTTCGGTCTGGAATCCGCCCTGTATACCGCCGTGTTCATGTGGACGAGCATCTATGTGCTGGACAGGGTGCAGACCGGCTTTTCCCAGCGCCAGGCGGTATACATCATCACTGACAAGCCGGATGAGGTGGCCCGGCAGGTGATGAAGCGCCTGGACAGGGGCGTGACATTCTTTCATGCCACCGGGGGATTTTCCAAGGGCCAGGAACTGGTGGTGTTTTCCGTGATCAACCTTTCCGAACTGGGGCAGCTCAAGGCCCTGCTCTATGAAACAGACCCCAAGGCCTTCGTGGTGGTCTTCAGCACCAACGAGGTAATCGGACACCGCTTTCTTAGCTGGGAGGATGAGGGTTACCGTCGGCCTCCCAATGTCGGCAAATAGCCTGCTCAGGGGGCTGGGCGGGGGCCTGGGCTGGTGTCCGGCGGGTGCGCTCCTGGTGCACACAGGACCGGGCTCAGAGCAGGCTTTTGGCTTCGTCCAGGCTTTTTTCCAGCCGGCGGAATATTTCCTCCAGCTGCTCCGCCGTGATGATCAGTGGAGGACAAAGGGCGATAATATCCCCGATGGCCCTTACGATCAGCCCGTTTTCCTGGCAGCGTTCAAACACCTTCAGCCCCGCTTTTTTCTCAGGGTCGTAGGGCCTGCGGGTGTCCCTGTCGGCCATCAGCTCCAGGCCCCCTATCAGGCCCACCCCCCGGGCATCTCCCACCAGGGGGTGCCCTGCCAGCCTTTCCAGCCCGGCCGCAAAGACCGGCGCCAGCCGGCGCACATTTTCCAGCAGGCCGCGCTCCTCAAACAGCTCCAGGTTGCGCAGGGCCACCGCGGCGGATACCGGGTGCCCGGTATAGGTGAATCCGTGGGCGAACAGCCCCAGCTTTTCGCTTTGTTGCACCAGCACCCGGTCCAGCTCCCGGCTGACCAGCACTGCGGCTATGGGCAGGTATCCGGAGGATAGCTGCTTGGCGCTGATCAGCATGTCGGGACGGATGCCGTAGGTCTGGCAACCCCACAGGCTGCCGGTGCGTCCCAGCCCGGTGATCACCTCGTCGGCCACCATCAGCACATCATGTTTTTTCAGCACCTGCTGCACCTTTTCAAAATACCCCGGCGGAGGGGGGATCACCCCGCCGGCGCCCATCACCGGCTCGGCCACGAACGCCGCCACGGTGTGCGGCCCCTCGTCCTGGATAAGCTGTTCCAGCCGCAGGGCCATCCGAGTCGAAAACTCCTCGCCGCTTTCTCCCGGACGGGACTCCCGGTAGTAATGGGGGCAGTCGGTGTGCAGAAACCGGGGCAGCGGCAGATCGAAGTCACGGTGGTTCAGCGGCAGGCCCGTGAGACTGCCCGAGGCCAGGGTCACCCCGTGGTAGGCCCGCTGCCGGGCGATGATCTTCTTTTTTTCAGGGCGGCCCAGGGCGTTGTTGTAATACCAGATAAGTTTCACCGCCGTGTCGTTGGCCTCCGAGCCGGAGTTGGTGAGGAACACCCGGCTCAGGGGTTCCGGAGCCATTGCTGCCAGTTTTTCCGCCAGCCGGATCCCCGGGTCGTGGGATTTGTGACTGAACATGTGGTAGTAGGGCAGGC
>JAOUPZ010000061.1 GCA_029879595.1 Deltaproteobacteria bacterium
GTCTTGGTGGTTTTTTTCTGGGGTAGAATTTCAGCCCTGTAACGCCGTATCAGGTCAGCAACGGTTTTTTTCTTGGATTCACTAACCTGAAAATACCTTCCTTCACGAATTTTAACTTCGGTTTTTTGTGCCCATCGTTTGGCATCCGTTAAGCGATCAAAAGTGGCTGTGGCGGGTAGGTGCCCTTTGAGTCTAACCTTTACTTGGTAGGAAGTCTTTCCTTCCTGGCTTTTTCGCTGGGTGATGGTAGCCATGCTGATCCTCCAAAATTTGAGGTTTTACACAGCCTACTGTCCCATGAATGTCCCATGAAGGCAACAATGAGTTGAGTATCAACACTAACCACTTGTTATAATAGCGCGTCCGGCAGGACTCGAACCTGCGACCGTCGGATTAGAAATCCGATGCTCTATCCTGCTGAGCTACGGACGCGAGAGGTTCTATTTTTCTGCAAAGTAAGCCGGAATGCAATGGTGGATGTACCGGCAGTTAAAAGCCGGCGGGCCAATTATCCGCAGGAACCGCACACAAATCACCGGAAAATGGCAATTAAGGCAGAAAGCAGATTCCGTGAGGGACTCGGGTTCAGATCCGGTATTTTTCCCTGTATTCCCGCGGTGACATGCCGAACCATTTTTTGAAGGACGATGTGAGGCTGCTGGTCTCTGAATAGCCAAGCAGCAACGCGACCTCGTTGATGTTCAGTTCATTGTCCAGCAGATATGACTGGGCCAAGGTCTTGCGGGTTTCCATAACGATCCCCCTAAAGGACATATTGCTTAGGGAAAGTTTTCGCTGCAGTGTTCTTTGGCTCATCCCCATTTGTCTGGCAATTGCCCCAATGGCAGGGGCGCCATGCGGCAGCAGACTCTGTATGGCCTGGAATATCTCCTCGGTGAAGTGCTTTCTCAGGTCAAGGGACTTCATCGCCGGCAAAAGAAGCTTTTCGAGTATGCGGTCCAGGTTTGGATCAATGTCCTGGCGCCTATTTGGCAGATTGAACACATGTTGGTCATAAACCAGTTCATTGTGATCATAGCCGCCTTCGATAGGCACCTGGAAGAACCTCGAATATGCGGCAAGACGCTCTTCATCGGTGGTTTCCAGCCTGACGGCTTTGATTCTGGCTTCCGGGCCGGCAAAGTTCAAAAGGGTTCCCATCCACTGGGACATGCACCAGTCCACATAGTATTTCGTAACGAACATATCCTCCCCCCTTAACGCCATGCGCATTATGAACTCATCGCCCTGAACAAAATGGGAGGGATAGGCCACATCGGATAGGATTCGGTAGATTTTTTCGAATCTGGCGGAGGCTTCCTTCAGGTCCGGCGCATTGTAGTAATAATAAAAAGTGGCGTTGCTTTTGGACAGTTCAACCGGCTCCTGTTCTCCCAGCCAGAAGTATTCATTGCCACTCAGCCGGGCTGCTTCTTCCAGCAGACGGTTTTGTTTTTCATAAGGTATGCGAGTATCCGGATTGTACAACTCATCCAGATCAAGCCCTGTTTGTTTGCAGAGTAATTTTTCAGAAATACCGGCAAGACAAGCCAGCCTGAACGCATATGCAGTGGCGAGCGAGGATTTGGTGAGTTTCCTGCCCATGAGACTCCAGCACAATCGATTGGATTTAGTTCATTTTTATTGACACCCGCAGAATCCCTACCGCAAAGACCACACTAAGCGAGGCCCATTGCTTTTGCAATACCGTCTCCCAGGCAGGGTCCAGCCCGGCATTTGCCCCTGGCCTGTAAATTCGAACAGCTTATTTCAATACGGTGCCTACCCGCCCCAAATCATAGCCGCTCAACAGCCCGGCATTGGGATTATGCGACCACCAGATAAATCTTCCCTTGCCCTTAACCGTGGAGGCCTCCAGAAACCCCCAGACCCTGCTGTCCGCGCTGTTGAACCTGTTGTCTCCCATTACAAACAGCGACCCCGGCGGGACTTTAACCGGCCCAAAGGGAGGCGGTTTGAAGCCTTGGCTGTCCATGGCCCTGACAGTGTCCGGATCAAAGTAGGCATATGGTTCATCCAGGGGCTGGCCATTGATGAACACCTGATTGTTCCGTATCAGAAGTTCCTCGTTTCCCAGGCCGACAACCCGTTTTATATAATCAATAGAGCGATCTTCCGGGTTGGGGAAAATGATGATATCGCCCCGCTGAATAGGACTGGCAAAGAGCCTGGTGCTGGTAAAGGGGATTTGAATTCCGTAATCGAACTTTGATGCAAAAATATAATCCCCCACATGTATTGTGGGTATCATGGAACCCGAGGGGATTTTAAAAGGCGCGATGATATAACCACGAACAAACAGCGCAATCAGGACGGCAAAGAGGAGAGCTTCAATCCACTCCCTCAGCCCCCTGTCCCTGATGAAGCTTTCCAGTCTCAGCAGGCTGAGCCGGGAGTATTTAAGCACCAGTTTTTGCTCTTCTTCGTCAAGGGCATCCACCCCCTTCAGTCTGCTGGTCATCTCGGCGCGGTCTAACGTATGCTCAGCCGCAAGGGTTTTCAGCTGCTTCAAGGCCCCCTCGGCCAACCCCAACTCTTTGAGTTCCTCAATGACTTCGCTGCGTAACTGGTAAGCTCTTTTGAACAATGGAAATACCTGCTGGAAAAGTTTTTTTTACCCCACG
Organism: Deltaproteobacteria bacterium; assembly: GCA_029879595.1. Classification (GTDB taxonomy): domain Bacteria; phylum SAR324; class SAR324; order SAR324; family JACQKK01; genus JAOUPZ01. The sequence continues at coordinate 2,646 of JAOUPZ010000061.1, forward strand.
GACATCCCCGTTGGCGGTTTTTTTTAAACCCCCAGAAACCTGCCCGGCATGTCCAGAATTGGATACGGCCCCTGTGGCGTAGGTTCAAGCAGGGGGTATTCCTTGACTACTTATGACATTCTAATTTGAGTTTGCCCCATGGGCAACCTTGCGCCAGAAAATCACAACAGGAGGCGACCAGCGTCAGGAGTCCGGAGAAGCGAAAATCGGAGCAGCGAAAAGAGGGAAATGTACAAAGGCAGGGAATTAGACTGTTGTCTGCTCCCTGCCGAAAGATCAGTGGTTCCATACGGGCGCAAAAGCGGCTGTTCAAGGAGCAGCCTGGCTTGCCAGCCGGAACAGGCAAGCCAATATTGCCGACTTTACCCCTGCAGGAATTTTCGGGCTATCCGCTGGTGCTCGGCCAGTTCCGCCGGAACGGCAATGGGGTTGCTTTCCATGAGTTTCCGGACCTTTGAAAAATAGGTCTTGGCCTTCTCCCCCTTGTCGGTATCGACTTTCATCACCAGGGTAATAATCACAAGAGCCGCCATCTTGGCGGTTTCGATATCCAGCCTTTCGCAGGCTTTTTTCTCATCAAGCTCCCTGAACCAGCGCTGTTTTTTTATGTTCTCCAGCCCCGCCAGTTTGGCGAGCCTGTCCACCATACGCTCATCATCGGAAATCTGATCATGGCTGACTTCCGCTATGCCATCAAACTCCTCCAGATCCGTTTTTTCGGCCATTTTCCCAGCCAGAAAAAAAATCGGTTCCAGGTATTTTTTCGGAATAGCGTGTTGGGGAATATGAATATGGACTGCGTTTCCGTTTCCGTTCTTTTCCATGATCCTCCCTCATGGTTTTAATCCCCGCAGGGAATTTGGTGTTGTCGTTCGCCCGTCTCCCGGGCTCCTCATCCCAGGGCTGATCGGTTATTAACAGATCAAGCCACTAAAACATCGAGCATATTCAATGCAATGGGTATGCAATTTTCTTGGGAGGCATGGTTTGGCCGGTGTTATTCCGGCTGGACAAAGACTTTCAGGCGGGGTTTTGCTTGCCAGCCGTTATTCCCAGGTCGGAGAGAATCTGTTGCTCGGTCCCCCCTTCCCGGGCTCTGAGGGACAGGTACAGAGCCACGTTGGCGGAAAACCCCAGGGGCAGAGTCGCCGAGCCAACCGCGGCCACCAGCAGTGGGGTTAAAGGGGCCATGGCTTCCCCTGGCTCCACCTGCATTAGCAGCACCAGGAACGGCACAATTCCGGAAACAAGGAGGTAGAACAGGAACACCGGCACACCCAGCAGCATCCCCCCGCCCTGCCGGATCATTTCCACTGAACGCTGCACTGCCGGAATAAACTTCAGGCGCTCAACCACAACGACCGGAATGACCACACTAAGCACGGCCCCGATCAGAATCCCCGGGACCAGGAACACCATCAAGCCGGCGGAAATGACCATGACGCTGAAGATATACGCCAGAATCACCTGCAGCAGGCCCGAGTTCATTGTGGAGGCCAGTATGGTGCCCAGCATGGGCTCACGCCCAAAAAGGGAATGAGTTATGGCTACCGTCAAGGCGGCCAGCGCAAGGGCATTCAGCACGGAGTTGATCATCACTCCCAGCACCATAACCCCGCCTGCCGGTTCACCCAGGAAGGAAATCAGGTATTCCACCAGCATGGACCCCAGGTGGGGGCCAGCCGCAGTCATCACAAGCAGGGCCATGTGATCGCGATAAATGCTCAATGCGCTCAGTATTACCTGCAGGCCGGATTGCGCTTTCAAATAAGGATTGTTCTCTGCCATTTTGTATAATTCACTGGAACCAGAAATATTAAAGACGCCCCATGGCGTTAGCCATACTCACCCGAGGAAAAACGGCTGCGGGCTGAAAGGTTTTCAGGCTCATATTGCCCGCCCTGTTGTGATTTGCTATTCCTGCGGCGCTTCTCCCCCGCTCCAATTGATGCACCCGGCGTTGAAAGTCAGCCGCATCATGCCCCTCAGGCTCAACCATCGGTATTTAGGATTATCCTTTTCCGGGCAGCGCGGGTCAAGAACCGTTTGTTTTCCCTGAAAAGTTCTTCGATCCGGGCTGCAATCTCAGCCAAAACCCGAGAAGTATGTCTGATGGATGGCAAGGCTGACAGGCCCGAGGGGGGTTCATGCACCGCCCACCGGCATGGAACCCTACCCCTTCCGCAGGCTTGCTGGTTTGCGCCTGAATACAGTCCTGCCGTTATGAACCCCACCCCCCCAACCCCCTCCCCGCCAGGCAAGGAGGGGGGGCTTCGATTCGATACAGCAAGCCTGAATAACGTCCCCCTGCGCAGTGCTGCTGGTTCGCATCGGCAGGCGATGCTCGGTGCTGCTGGTTCACATCGGCCAGCGATGCACGGTGCTGCTGGTTCGCATCGGCAGGCGATGCTCACTGTGGGGGGACCGGCGCAGCCGAGGGGGGTTCATGTACCGCCCACCGGCATGGAACCCTACCCCTTCCGCGCCTGACGGCGCTCCCTCCCCTCCCCGCGATGCAGGGAGGGGGAGCTAGGCTTGCTGGTTCGAGCTGGGTTGCTGTCCCCCTGCGCAGTGCTAATGGTTCGCATCGGCAGGCGATGCTCGGTGCTGCTGGTTCGCATCGCAGGCGATGCTCACAGTGGGGGACCGGCGCAGCCGAGGGGGGTTCATACGCTGTCCCTGCACGATGCTAACGGGCTAAACCGGCTTGGCCGCAGGGGGTTGCTTCAAGCGGGATGCTCCTTCACGAAATAAAAACAGCCACCCACGGTTGCCCGTAAGTGGCTGTTTAGCTTTGCTGTGTTAGTAGCGGGGGGAGGATTTGAACCTCCGACCTTTGGGTTATGAGCCCAACGAGCTACCTGACTGCTCTACCCCGCGTCGTTGAATGCACGGATAAACCCTTCGGGGTTCATCGCGACTTTACTGCCCGGGACACCACCTTGTTTCCCTCGGCATCACGCCCCCTTGTGTTTATCGTATCGCGTTTTCTGTCCTGAAGCACCCCGAGGGAGGGGGGTGGAGCGGGAAACGGGATTCGAACCCGCGACCCTCAGCTTGGAAGGCTGATGCTCTAGCCAACTGAGCTACTCCCGCATCCGAAAGACTTTAAGTTTAAGAAGCCATCTGGCAAAAGTCAACCAGATGTTTCCCCTTCTGTGCCCTGTTTTCCAGAAGAACGCCGGAAAAATTTCAAGCCAGGTCCATCACGGCATCCAGCAGTTCCTGATTGGTGGTATGCGTCTTTACCAGCACCCGCTCCACCTGGGCCAATACATCAGTTTTCAGGTCGTTGGCGGTGTACACAATCACGGGAGTCTGCGGGCCGGGCTTTTTTTTCAGCATCGGCAGCAGTTCCAGTCCGTCTTCCGGCCCCAGACCGGGGTCTATGATCGCCAGGTCGAACTCTTCCTGCTCCAGCATGCTGAAGGCCTGTTTCAGGCTGGAAGCCTCATGCACCTGGGCGATATCATGCAGCAGAAACGAGACCACCTGCAGCACATCGCTGTCATCCTCGATATGAATGATATTCAGCTTCCGGCCCTGGGCCTTCCTGATGAGCCTTCGCAGCGAGGATAGCACCTCGGTTTCGTTTGCCGGTTTCAGGATGCACTCCGGCTTGATATTTTCCGGTGCTCTTTGCACCAGGGAGGGTTTCATGAAGCTTTCGTCAATAAGGGCCAGCAGGGCCAGTCGCCGGGATTTGTCGTATCGGGAGAAAATCAGATCAAGCCTGTCTATGTCCCTGGCAGTCAGAACCTTTTCAATGATAAAGGCGTCATATTCATTATGCTTCAGCCGCAGCCCCGACTCCTGGATATCCAGTACCGAATCAGTATCGAACCCGTTGGACTCCAGAAAATCACAAAGCATCAGGCCGCTTTCCCCGGTTTCCGAGCAGACCAGGGCCCGCTGCCTTCTCCGGACAGGCTGCCCGGAATCCCGCTTCCAGGAAGGCGGCTGCCACTGTTCAAGGTCAAAATAAAAGGTTGACCCCTCCCCCTCCCGTGTTTCGTATCCAATGGAGCCACCGTGGGCCTCCACAATGGATTTGACAATACTCAGGCCCAGCCCCGTGCCGCCCTGCTGCCGGGAGTCGGAGGAATCGGCCTGGGAAAACTTCTCAAACAGGCGGGGACGGAAATGCTCCGGAACCCCCTGGCCCCGGTCCACAACACTGATCCGCACGCCCTTTTCCATGAGCTCAGTCTTCACGGTCACCTTGCTCCTGGGCCGGGAATACTTTATGGCGTTGGACAACAGATTGGTCATCACCTTCATCAGCCGGTGTGAATCGGCCTTGATGATAACCTCTCCGGGGATTCTGCCCAGCTCTGTTTCAACACTGAACTTTTCGGCATATTCCCTTATTTTTGCCAGGCTCTGAGCCAGGAAGGACTCAAGGTTTACCTTGCGCATGTACATGGGCATCTGGCCGGACTCCATCTGCTCCACGTCAAGGATGTCGTTGATCAGATCAACCAGCCTGGCGCTGTTCTTCAAGGCGATATTCATCAGGGATACGGCCTCCGGGGGCAGTTCCCCGGCCAGGCCGTCGCTGATGAGGTTCAGTGCAGAATAAATGGATGTCAGCGGGGTGCGCAGTTCATGGTTTACGGTGGACACGAATTCATTCTTCATCCGCTCCATTTTTTTCCGCTCGCTGATATCCCGGCAGATGGACAGTATGTGCCGTTCATTGGATGTCTCAATCAGGCTGGAGACCACCTCCACGGAAAACATTTCACCGGATTTTCGTTGGTGCAATCCCTCGTATGACAATGAGCGGTGGGCTGAAATCTCCTGCCATTTGCCGATGATGTTTCGGCTGAAGGTTCTTTCGATCTCGGCCAGGTTCAGCGTTATGAGTTCCTCGCGGGAATATCCGAGGGATTGGCAGGCGCTGGCATTCACATCGATTATCTTTCCCTGGAAGTCGTGGACAAATATGGCATCCGCGGCCTGGGAAAAAAGGTTGTGAAACCTGTGCTCGCTTTCCTGCAAAGCCTTGTCGGCTTCCTTTTTCAGCCTCAGATTGCGATAGGCCCCAATGATCTGCCCGCTGGTCTTCAACAGCGGCCCCAGAAAAGTCTCCATGTCATCGTCATAGCCTCCGGGCCGGTTGGCCAGTCCGAACATACCCATGAGCTGCCCGCCATAATACAAGGGCACCCCCATGAAGCTGTTCAGCCCGGAATGTTTCCTGAAGGCGCATCCCTGGCAGGGATCACTGGCCGGGCTGTTGGAAATCACGGTCTGCCCGTTGCTGATAACCTGTCCGATCAGGGTGCGGGGATTCCTGAAATCCATTTTTGAGCAAGGGTTATCCTGACAGGGCACACCCTCCTGAGCCTGACCGGCGAAAATGTTCAGGCCATGTGATATCAGCTGCAACTCCCCCGTTCCATCCACCAATATCTCCCCCAGAAATCCGAACTCACTGCCGGTCACCTCCAGCAGCCGGGTCAGCACCTCGCTGAACAGCTCATGGGCGGAGATGTCTTCAATGAACAGGGACTGCATCCGGCTGATCATTTGAAGCAGTTCCATGGAATTCCGGCCCTTCCTCTGCAGTTCAGACTGCTCGGTCAGATCAAAAAACAAATACCGGGTGGCCTCAGTTCCCTCAAAATCGACCATCTCCAGGATGATCTCCACCGGGAATATGGTCTTGTCACTCCTGATCGCCTCGCCAATAATCCGGGGTGAATATGGCCTGCCGCTTTGAATGCGTTTCTGCCTGCGGGAGAGCATGCGCTGGGTCTCAATGGTCAGGATAGACTGCAGCGAAAGCTCGCCCTTGAGGCAATGCAGCGGATCAAGGGCCAGCAAGGACACCAGGGCCTCGCTAAGCGCCATGATCTGGCCGTCTCTCTCAATGGCAATCGGGCTGGGAAAGTTTTTGATGATCTTCCGTGTGTTCATGCAGGGGCTATTTCCGGCAATTGAATAAATCCTGCGTTCAGCATTCTTTACTTGTTCTAGTAACGAAGGAAACTGAATATTGGTTGCCTTGCAACCCGCCGGCCCGGCATAACTATTTCGGCGGCCGGACCACACCCTTCACCCATTTGCAGTTTCCAGAGGCTGGATATCTGTTCTGATGGCCGGCGGCAGGTTTTCCCAGGCCGGCAGTCATGGTATACATATGTACGGAGAAATACAGAACCGGTCGCCACGGAACAATATGGAAACTCAAACTCAGCGCAAGATAATCCATGTGGACATGGACGCGTTCTATGTTTCGGTGGAGATGCGCGACAACCCGGCACTGAAGGGACTGCCGGTGGTGGTGGGCGGCTCTCCGCAGAGCCGGGGCGTGGTGGCCGCCGCCAGCTATGAGGCCCGGCGCTTTGGAATCCACTCGGCCATGCCTTGCTCACGGGCGGCGCGGCTGTGTCCCGACCTGGTGTTTCTTGCGCCTGATTTCAATAAATACTGTGCTGTGTCCAGCCAGATTCAAGCCATATTCCGCCGTTACACAGACCTGGTGGAGCCCCTTTCGCTGGACGAGGCCTACCTGGATGTGACGCGCAACCATATGGGCAATCCCTCGGCCACCTGGATCGCCCGCGAGATAAGGGAATCCATCCGGACGTCCACGGGCCTCACGGCATCGGCCGGAGTGGCCCCCAACAAGTTTCTGGCCAAGGTGGCCTCCGAGCAGAACAAGCCGGACGGACTATTCGTAATCCCCCCGGAGAATGTGGCGGAGTTTGTAAGGGGCCTGCCCCTGGCCAGCGTTCCGGGCATAGGCCGGGCCACCCAGGAAAAACTCTCCACGCTCGGTTTAAAGACCTGCGGAGACATGCAGGCGCTCCAGGCCGGGGAACTGGAATTCCATTTCGGCAAACGGGGCCTGTGGTTCCATCAGGTCTGCCGGGGAATAGATGACCGGCCAGTGGTATCCGAAAGGGTGAAAAAGTCCGTCAGTGTTGAAGACACCTTCAGCAGGGACCTGGACGAACCATCCCAGGTCAGGGAAAAGCTGGCGGAACTGTGCCGGAATCTTTCCGTCAGGCTCAGGAAATCCGGCGTGCGGGGTCGAACCATCACGCTAAAGCTGAGACGCCCTGATTTTCTTACCATCACACGTTCCCGCACCATCAGCATATATATCGATGATGCCGAAACCTTGTATGCGGAGACCCTCAGGCTGTTTCAGCTTTCCGGCATGAAGGGAGAGAAACTTCGGCTGCTGGGGGTGGGGCTCAGCAACCTGGACAACGATATTCAGGGACCCTCCGGGAATCAACTGTGCTTTCCCTGGGGGCTGCCGGCCTGACTCCCCGTAAGACTTCCGCCATCGGGCCCGCCAATCTTCCCCCTGTGTAAAATAGAATAATTATTAAATTTTCTCCAAAGCCTTGCCGAGTTTCCCAAATGGGACTATGATTTCACTTAAATTTTATTTTTCTTGGTATGAGTGGAGTGTCAAAATTCTTTCTTGTCGGGTTTTTTCCTAAGACAGCTGTAAAATCAGCACATCCAACCAAAAATGACCGCAATGAAAATCCTCATTGTTGATGACAGCGCAATTTCCAGGGCCAAGATAAGGGAGGACCTGGCGCGTGGCGGTTATGAGATAGAAGAGGTAAGCAGCGGTGAGGAGGCCCTTCAGGCGATCAAAAGATTTCTGCCCGACCTGGTGACCATGGATGTTTCCATGGGGGGGCTGGACGGATATGAGACCAGCATCCTCCTGCGGGCTGAGATTGACCGGAAAGAAGACTCCGAGGGACAAAAGATTTCCCTGCCCATTGTGATGGTCACCGCCCATGACACCATCGAGGGCCGGGAAAGAGGATTCGAGGTGGGGGCCACCGAATTCATACCCAAGCCTTTCAAGCCGGGGGAACTGCTGGCACGGGTGGACAGGCTGCTGCGCCCGGAACCGATTTTCAAGGGAGTCACGGTGCTGGTGGTGGACGACAGTTCCCTGACCCGCTGGGCCGTCAGCGAAACCCTGACCAGCCAGGGAGCACGGGTGCTCGAAGCCTCCGAGGGGCGCCAGGCTCTTGAACTGGCCCGGAAAAACGGGGAAACCCTGGATATGATCATCGCAGATTACTATATGCCGGGGCTCAACGGACTGGTTTTTCTGGAAAAAATCCGCACCGACGAAGTGCTGAAAAACGTGCCTGTGATCATGATGAGCATGGTTGCCGACCGGGAGTTCATCCTGAGGATGCTCAAGACAGGCATCACCGATTATCTGGTGAAGCCTTTCCTGAAAGAGGAACTCATGGCCCGGATCAACATTCACCTGCAGGCCCGGCAGCTCAACCGAAGTCTGGTGGAAAAGGTATCCGAGCTGGAGGAACTGGGAAAATCCAAGGACGAATTCCTGGCCGTGTGCTCTCATGACATCCGCTCACCCCTGCTGAGCATCCTGGGGTACGCAGAACTGCTGGCGGAAAACGGGCTGCAACAAAATGACCGCTCCCAGTACCTGGAACGCATCCGGACGTCGGGAAACCACCTGACCCACCTGATCAATGAACTGGTGGACCTGGGACAGTCCATGATCGCCAGTTCCGGGCTGGACATCCGGCCCCTATCCTTGAAGGCTACCGTCAAAAGCTCTCTGGACACCATGCTGCAACTGGCCCATATGAAGGACCTGAATCTCAGTCTGGAAAACCCCCAGGCCGGAGATCACACCATCCTGGGAGACCGCAGCGTGTTGGTGCGCATCCTGAACAATCTTATTTCCAATGCCATCAAGTTCTCCAACCACAGAGGAGAGGTGCGCATATCCATCGGGCTGAGTCCGGTTGATCGGAATTATGCCCGCATTGCGGTGATTGACAAGGGAGTGGGAATCCCCCGGGACCTGATCCCCAAACTGTTTGAAAAGTATTCTCCGGCTTCCCGAAAGGGCACGGGGGGGGAGAAGGGAACCGGGCTGGGCCTTTATATCGTGAAGGATCTGATAGGAAAGCTTAACGGCTCGGTCAGCCTGGACAGCCGAGAGGGAGAGGGAACCACCGTCACCGTGATGCTGCCTCTGGCCGAGGAAGGTCACCCCGGCTGAAGCGGCGCCAGCGGTTCCACAGCAGGCCCCCCTGTTGATTTATGGGCTGCCCGCAGCCTGCCGCCCGCCAGGCGCAGAGAACAGGGCCAGCGCACAGGCGGCCAGGGCGGCCGTTTCCGCCCGCAGAATATTGGGGCCCATCCGCACGGGCGCGAATCCGCCGGCCCGGGCCAGGTCTTCCTCCCGGCAGGTCAGACCGCCTTCC
>JAOUPZ010000349.1 GCA_029879595.1 Deltaproteobacteria bacterium
CTGCGAATACTCACCGAAGCGGCGGGCATACAGCTGATCCGGATGTTGTTCATGCTGCTGCCCGGCAGGCTCTCCCTCTGGCTGGGGGAGGCCCTGGGCTGGACGGTCTACCATGTCTTCAGGTTCAAGCGGCGGCAGACCCTGGAAAACCTGGAACGGGCCTTCGGGGAAAGCCTGGACGAAGGCGCCCGGCAGCGCATCGGCGCAAGCGTGTACCGGCATTTCGGACGCATGGTGGGTGAGTTTATCCTGCTCAGCCGAGCCACCCCGGAAAAAGTATCCGGCTGGATGACCATGGAAAACCCGGAGGTGCTGGACCAGGCCCTGGCGGAAAACCGGGGCGTACTGATGGTCAGCGGGCACCTGGGCAACTGGGAGCTGATGAGCGCCGCGCTGGTCTCGGCGGGATACCCGTATGTTATGTATGTGGGCCGGCAGAACAACCCCTTCGCCGACAGGTTCATCAACACGGTGCGCAGCCGGTACGGCGCGGGAATAATACCCAAGCAGGGCGGGATGAGGGGAATGATCCGCACCCTGAAGCAAAACCACATCCTGGGGCTGCTTTCCGATCAGCATTTCTCCCGCAACAAACACTTCGTCCACTTCTTCTCCCACCCCGTGAGCATTGTTCCCGGCCCGGCGCTGATGTATCTGCACAGCCGGCCGGTGCTGCTTTTTTCCGAATCGTGGCGCACCGGACAGATGAGCTACCGCACCCGGTTCACGCGGCTGGAGGTCAATCTGCCGGGGGATTCGGAGGAGCATGACCTGCTGCTTATCTCCCAGGCCATCTCCGACGCGGTGGAGCAGGCTGTGCGCAGGCACCCCGACCAGTACTTCTGGATGCATCGGCGCTGGCGGCCCATACCCGCGAAAAAGCAGCCCACCGAGACCAACCGGCGCTTTCTGGAGAATCTGGCGGCAGGAAAGACCCCCCAGGACAGTTCATCCGGCGGAAAAATGAGGAAAAAGGCATGACGGACAGCGCCAGACCCACGCCGGAACCCGGACAGGCCGCCCCCGTACTGTTTTTAGACCGGGACGGGACCATGATAGAGGAGGTGAACTATCTTTCCCGCCTGGAGCAGATCCGGCTGCTGCCGGGAACGGCCCGGGCCGTGCGCGCCGCCAACGAGGCCGGTCTGAAAGTGATCGTGATCACCAACCAGTCCGGGGTGGCCCGGGGTTATTTCAGCGAGGACTTCGTGCGGGAAAGCGCCGGACACCTGGGCGAACTGCTGGGCCAGGAGGGAGCCCGGCTGGACGGCCATTACTTCTGCCCCCACCACCCCTCGGGCAACCCCCCCTACAATATAGACTGCCCGGACCGCAAGCCGGGCGCGGGCCTGCTGCTACAGGCCGCCCGGGAGCACGGCCTGCTTCTGCAGGGCGCCTACATGGTGGGTGACAAGTCCAGCGACCTGGAAGCCGGCGCGGAACTGGGGGTGGTGCCCCTCCTGGTGCGCACCGGATACGGAAGCCGGACCGAGGAGGAGCTGCCCCCCGGGTTTCAGCAGCGGGGCGGCCGGATATTCGACGATCTGGCCGGGGCCGTGGAATGGATCCTCAGCGAGCTCTCGGGATAATTTGCCGGTAGACCCTGCCCGCCGCGCCAATATTGCCGGAAACATACCCCGCCATGGTGACCCGCAGGGGCTCCGCCCGGCTGGTTTCAAAAAAAAAACCATAAAAAACGCCTTCAGCCTTAACATTTTTGGCTAATCTGCCGATATGTACAGATGACGGCCTGATTTTTGAAAGCCCGATTGGTAACCTCTTGTTTTTTGAGGGTTGTTTCAGGATGAAATGAAATGAACCGGAAGATCGCGGTTCGGTATACAGGAAACTGCGTTTCGAGAGAATTTGGTGTTTTTCAATCTTTCTGCGTTATAAAATAAATAACAGCGGGAAGGACAAAGCCTGAAAGACACCAGGCACAACAAGGCAAGGGAATGCAGAAACCTCCTGTCGAACATCGGCCCCAGGGCCGGCGGAGCGTCCGCGCGTTAACATTTCCGGCACGACCAGGCATAAAGCCTACGGTCAACCGGTCTTTTCAGGATGGAAAGACCGCTGAAAATGGCGATAACGCCGGCGCAAGGAAGGGCTAGGGTAATGGCAAAAGCTACTGCAAAACCAGCCAGTAAAGGCAAAAAAGGCGGTCTGCTCTGGATAATCGTGGGTGTGCTGATTCTGCTCCTTGGGGCGGCCTCCGGTTTGTATTATTTCAAACGGGACACCATCAAGAAAGACAGCCGCCTCAAGGTGATCCAGGACTTCGTGGACAAGCTGGACAGCACCATTGGCAAGGGCACCGATAAGATCAAGGAGTCCCTGGGCCAGGGGAAGGATGACAAGAGCCGCAAACCAGGCGCCGCCAAACCAGGCAAGGATGACGAGGGCCTGGGTTTCGGATCATTCTTCACCGGCAGTTCCTACGAGGTGCAGCACGGCGACAACCTGTATTCCATCGCCCAGAAGGGCAGCCTGGTGGAAAACTCCTGGGAGTGGCGCCGGATCATGGTCCAGAACCGCGACAAGATCGACTACGCGTTCATATCCGAAGAAGACCCGCAGTGGAAGGTGGTGATGGCCGAGGGCCAGGAGCTTACAGTCAGCGAGGAGCAGGTATTTCCCCCGCGGCTGCCCACCGAAGGCAAGAAATACTCCGTGCAGCTGGTTTCCCTGCCGGACAACAGCTATCGCCGCGGCGTGAAGGTGGCCAGCAGCCTGATCAGTGACGGCTACTATGCTTATGTGTACCGGGCGGATGCCGGGGGCAAAAGCGTCTATCGCATCCGTTCCGGGCTTTACAACTCCGAGGAGGAGGCCCGCATGGTGGCCGATGAGATCCGCATGCGCTACCAGGAGCACAACTGGTTCCCGGATGCTCCCTGGATATCGGTGCCCGAAGAGGCGGAACTGCTGGGAGAAATGCTGGATTTCGGAGCCCTGCTGATCAACCCCTGGGTGATCACGGTGACCTCACGGGATAAACACTCCGAGGCCCTGGCCGACATGAAGCAGATCAAGAACGGCGGGATCTTCGCCTACCTTTCCCAGGGCCGTGACACCTCCGGGCGATTCGTTTACCGCACCCGGGTCGGTTACTTCCCCAGCAAGGGGGAGGCCGAGAAGGTCATCGCCGACCACAAGGGCCCCCTGTGGGAAACCGCCGTGCCCGAAATGGTGATCCGCTTCGAGGAAGCCTCGCCGGGACAGCTGCTGCGGCTCCAGGCCGAAAAATAACTCCGCATGAGGCCGGCGGCTTTCAGCCGCCGCCTCATTCATCCCCCCCCCCGGCAACAAGCACTTTTACATTTTTTCCGAACCACCCCGCAGGGGGTTTTTT
>JAOUPZ010000350.1 GCA_029879595.1 Deltaproteobacteria bacterium
ACATAATCGCTTTAACAAAACCGCAAGGCCGATAAAAATAACTATCCAGAAAAGATTATTTTTAACAAGACTTTTATATACGCCCGTGTTATACATATATACAGAGGAAATGAGAATATGATGTTTAGCGAAATTTCGCTGATAACGCATTTTTCACTTGACAAGAATTTTCGCAGACTGTTAGATGATGATATTAATTGAGGGTTTTCGGCTTCCCCCAAGGGCATCCGGGAAGAAGTACCAGCATATCCGATCAAGATGATCAATCAGTGAGCAGGCCATGGGAGCCAAACAGGGCTACCCTCGCAGATCACACACCGCAGGCAGGCGGAATCAGAAAACACCTGGTGGCCGGGGAAAAACACCGGCACCCGAACCGGTCTGGACCGGGGCAAAGTACTCCCCGGCAGGCCAACACAGTCCGGGACCAGGTTGAGTTTTTAAAAATTAAATTATTAAAAAGCGGACCGGCCCGGTGAAGGTGTTCAGGGCCGTATGAGGAATAAAACCCGGCGCAGGCAGGGAGTTATGCGGTATTCCCGACCCGGTTTGAAGCCGGCGTTTTTGTATATCGGAAGTTGAAAAACACCAGAACAGCTGGAGGGCAACGGCAGTTCCACCAGGAAGTATCCACCTTTCGGAGGCATTAATAATGGCAAAGCAGGAAAAGTTCAAATATCCGGGCGTCCGGGCGGCCATGGACGGTAACTCGGCCGTTATCCTGTGCGAACGTGAATCCACCGACGCTGCAGGGGCCTACCCGATCACACCCTCCACCCAGATGGGTGAGCTATGGTCGGCCAACGCGGCTGATGGCTATCTCAACATCGCCGGGCGTCCCCTGATCTTCATCGAGCCCGAGGGCGAGCACGCCGCCGCCGCCGTCACCGCCGGCCTGGCCATGACAGGACTGCGGGCCACCAACTTTTCCTCCGGGCAGGGCATCGCCTACATGCACGAGTCCCTGTACGCCGCGGTGGGCAAGCGCCTCACCTATGTGCTCAACGTGGGCTGCCGGGCCATCACCAAGGCCAGTCTGAACGTCCACGCGGGCCACGATGACTACCATGCCATCGATGACACCGGGTTCTTCCAGGTCTTCGCCAAGAACGTGCAGGAAACCGCCGACCTGAACATTATCGCCCACCGCATCGCGGAAATGGCCCTGAACCCCGGCGTGGTGGCCCAGGACGGCTTTCTGACCACCCATGTGCTCGAATCCTACCTGATGCCCGAACGGGAGCTGATTGAGGAGTTCCTGGGGCTTCCCGAGGACATCATCGACACCCCCACGCCCGCCCAGCGGCTGGTTTTCGGCCCCCGGCGGCGGCGCATTCCCGAGCTGTGGGACGTGGACAACCCGGTGATGCTGGGTATCAGCCAGAACCAGGAGTCATACGCCCAGATGGTGGCCGGGCAGCGCCCGTTCTTCTTCGACCACATAGAGCCCCTGGCCGAGCAGGCCATGGACGAATACTACCAGCTCACCGGAAGGCGTTACGGACGCATCGGCACTTACCTGACCGAAGACGCCGACTACCTGCTGGTGGGCCAGGGCAGCGTCATTCCCAGCGCCGAGGTGGTGGCCGAGTACCTGCGCAAAAAGCGCAACCTCAAGGTCGGCGTGGTCAACCTGACCTTCTTCCGCCCGTTCCCGGGAGACGCGCTGGCCAAGGTGCTGGCCGGCCGCAAGGGCGTGACCGTGCTGGAACGCCTGGATCAGCCCCTGGCCGAGGATCTGCCGCTTATGCGGGAAACCCGGGCCGCAATGACCAAGGCCATGGAAAACGGCCAGGCCGGCAAGGGCGAACTGCCCCACCCCCGGTACCCCGCCATCAGCAAGCTGAGCGATCTGCCGCCGCTGTATTCGGCCTCCTTCGGCATGGGAAGCCGCGACCTGCAGCCCGAAGGGCTCATCGGCGCGGTGGAGAACATGCTCGAAAAAGGCGACCGCAGGCGGAATTACTACCTTTCGCTGGAGTTTCTCCATGAAAACCCCCGCGGCGAGGAACAGAAAAAACAGCAGGAGTTCCTCAACAAGCACTATCCGCACCTGAAAAGCCTCACCGTCAAGGGAAGCGAGAACCCGGACCTGGTGCCCGAAGGCAGCCTGGCCGTGCGGTTCCACTCCATCGGAGGCTGGGGTGCCATGACCACCGGAAAGAACATGGCCATGACCATGTTCGAGATGATGGGCTACCACATCAAGGCCAACCCCAAGTACGGCTCGGAGAAAAAAGGCCAGCCCACCAACTATTATATGGCCGTGGGACCGGAACCAATCCGCATCAACTGCGAGTACTTCTATGTGGACGCCGTGCTCTCCCCGGATCCCAACGTGTTCAACCATTCCAACGCCCTGGAAGGGCTGAAGGAAGGCGGCACATTCATCATCCAAAGCGAGCTGGATACGCCGGAAAAGGTCTGGGCGCACATCCCCGCACGCTACCGCAAGATCATCCGGGAAAAGAAGATCCGGCTGTTCTACCTGGACGCTTTCAAGATCGCCCGCGAGGAATCCAGCGATATCGAGCTGCAGTTCCGCATGCAGGGCATCGCCTTCCAGGGAGCATTCTTCGCGGCCTCGCCCCTGATGAAGCAGGCCGGACTGACCAGGAACACCCTGTTCAAAGCCATCGAGGATCAGCTGCGCTCCAAGTTCGGCTCCAAGGGCGCCCGGGTGGTTGAGGACAACCTGCGGGTGGTGCGCCGCGGCTTTGACGAGCTGCTGGAACTCAAGGATTTCAGCGAGCCCACCAGTTCCGAGGCCCCCGCCATGGTTGCCGCGGACGAAATCGAGCGGCACCCCGCCCTGTGGATGTCTCCCAAGAGCGACAGCCCCTCCACGGATATCTACCGCTTCTGGGATCAGGTGTTCTCGTTCTATCACGAGGGCAAGGGCGCTCAAGTCAAGGCCGACCCCTTCATCAGCATGGGGCTCATTCCGGCCGCCACCAGCGTGTTCCGGGACATGACGGGCGTGCGCTTTGAATACCCGATGTTCCATCCGGAAAAATGCACCGGCTGCGGCAAATGCTGGACGGTCTGCCCGGATTCGGCCATCCCGGGACTGGTCAGCGAGGTGGATGCCGTGCTGCGCACCGCCAAGAACCGGCTTGCCAAGGCCGGCCGCAGCTTCCAGCACCTGGATGCCGCACTGCCCAAAATGGCCGCCGCGATAAAGAAGCTTATCCAGGCCGAGGGCGAGAACAGTTCCGTGCAAAAGCACATCACCACTGCCATCACCCCCGCGCTGGAACAGGCCGGCAAGGAGCTTTCCGACAAGGGCCGGCAAGAAATGCGCCTGGAGATGGAAGCGGTGCGCGATGAAATAGGCGATTTC
>JAOUPZ010000063.1 GCA_029879595.1 Deltaproteobacteria bacterium
CGCCGGTCAGGGCCAGCAGCATGAAGGTGGCCATGGACATGTGCCCCCCGGCGATGGCCCAGGGGTAGCCCGGATTGCTGTCCGGGATGTAGGCCGGCAGCTCCAGCCCCTTGATCTGCATGGCGTAGGCGGTCTCGCCCAGGCCTTCGGAAAGCCGCTTGAGCCCCCGGCCGATATCCGGGAGCCGCCCGGAACCGGCCTGCTCTATCAGCTCCCTGGCCCCGGAGTGATCACCGAAACCCACCCCGTTGAACAGGGGCTTTTCCGGATGCCGGGCGTTGTAGTCCATTACATAGCTGATGGTGGTTCCCAGGGAAATGTTGTCCATTCCCAGGTTGTCCACCAGGCGGATCAGGTCCGCGGTCAGGGCCGCATCATGGATTCCCATGTTGGTGCTGAGCAGGTTCACCGGCTCGTAGTCGAACTTGGCCAGGAACTCCCCCTGGGAGCCGTCCGGGTTTTTCCGGTAGACGTTCTTGTGGCAGTTTATGCCGCAGCGGTAGCACGATTCGGCCCGGATCACGAAATCCGGCTCCACGCTGGAGCGGAACATCAGGGCCGCCGTGTCGTCGCCGGGAGGACGGAAGTTGTTCTGGGGAACCACATGCACCTTGTGCAGGGGCTCGTAGTTTGACCAGGTGCCTCCGGTGCCGCCCTTGTCCAGCTCCCGGAACTTGACCGAGCCGGGGCCGGTGAAGATGCTCCGGTTGAGATCGCGGATTTCCGGCTCCAGCCTGCCGGGCTGGTCCGGGGCCTGGGCCACGATGCCCAGCAGGTTCTTGTAGCCCATCAGGCTGCCCATGCCGCCGCGCCCGGCAAACCGGCACTTGTCATCGCCGCTCTTGAGCTGGTTTTCCGTGCTCAGGGCCACCGAGCCCATGTAGCAGCCCTCATAGTTTTCGCCGGCCGGGCCGATCACCGCAAAATGGGCGTCCGGGTAAAGCCCGTGCAGCTTCATGATCTTGGCGTGGGTGTCCAGTCCGGCCAGGTCGTCAGCGGGCTTCAGTTCCACCGAGGGCCCCTGGGGGCCCGGGGTCACCAGGGCGTACACGGGCCCGGCGGAGCGTCCCTCGAACACCAGTTCATCCAGGCCCGTCCATTTGAGCTTGGAGCCGAACTTGCCCGAGGCCGCGCTCCAGATGGCCGACGGCAGACCGCGGGAGGAGCATTTGAGCGGGCTGTAGGCGCAGAAGTATGTGCGGAGCCCCGTCATTACCGGGCTGCCGGTGAGCAGGCCCGTGGTTACCAGCAGCGGGTTTTCCGGGCTGTAGGCGGTGGTGACGGGTCTTTTTTCCAGGAACCGGAACGCCCTGCCGATTCCCCCCAGCGCCTCCTCCAGGGATTCACAGGCGATCCGGGATAATTCCACCGAGCCTTCCGTGAGATTCACCGTGGCCCGGGCATAGACCACCGCGGACGGTTCGGGGGTTCCGGTTTTACTGATGGCTGGCATGGCACACCTTCGTCTGGAGAAAGTTTAAAGCATTAAAATTAAAGACGGCCCGAATATGGCGCTTTTCATTCAGATACCCATATCCCCCAGCGGCTGGGTCAGGCTATGCGTCGTTGAACATAGCTCCCGTTTTTTATATATGCACAAACGCTGATATAGGGCCGCCTTTATGATTTTCAAACTCTTAAATACTTTTCAAGCAAACAACCGGCGGATATCCGGGCTGCCTCAAAAATAGTACCGGGTTCTCTTGCCAGGAAACCCCAGCAACGGGTAAAAATCAACAGTATCATCGGCTGTTAAAGCCCCACGGTGAGATCATCTCCGTGGATACTGGCCCTGAGAACAGTCTTGATGGCAATATAACAATTCCAGCCCGGATCACACCATGGATTCTGTTTTCAGTCATATAATCGAGCGCAAGCTGCCTGCCGAAATTGTCTATGAAGACGACATGAACATCGCCTTTCTGGACATCAGCCCCAAGACGGAGGGCCATACCCTGGTGGTGCCCAAACGTCAGGTCTCATCGTATCAGGATCTCAGCCCGGAGGAGGCGGCCTCACTTGCCCGGGCCATGCAGATGGTCATCCGGGGCGTGGTGCAGGGCATGGAAACCCCCCATTACAACCTGACCCTCAACAACGGGGACGTGGCCGGGCAGGTGGTCTTCCACGTTCATTTTCACATCATCCCCCGCTACAAGAACCTTCCCCGCGGGCCCCTGGGGAAATACCCCGAGGGAAGGATGGCCGAGGTGGCCAGGCTGATCCGCAATGCCATGCCCCAGCCCTAGGCCGGGCGGCGCAACGGCTTCAGCCAGCAGCCGGGCGGCACGGCAATACTGCGCAGCGCACGGCAATACTGCGCAGCGCACAGCAATACTGCGAAAGGCGGTGTGACACCGCCCTTCGCCGTCGCCAATTCTTTGTTGGGGGGTATTCAGACTTCTCCGGCGCCCGGAGGTTCCGTTTTCACTGCTGCGCCAGAAATCTATGCAGATAACTCAGTCCTTTCTCAAACAGGACCTTCCGCCTGTCATCCTCAATCGAGGCGGTGTTGGCGGCCATATCGCTCGCCAGCCGGTTCAAATCCGGCTTTTTCATGGTATACAGCATCCCTTCGAATATGGCCTCAAAGGTCCCGTCTTCCAGGGAGATCAGCAATTCATTGACAGGATTCATGATTGCCCTCGGGTCTGGTTTCCGGAGGTGCTTCTCCAATGAATAATTCCCGGTGGTTCATCACCGGAATGATGAATTACTCCTCGGATAAATCGCCAACCAGTTCTGCCCCGGTTTCGATCTCCGCCATCAACCTTTTGAACACATCCAGGTCGACATCGGCAGGCAGGGCATCCATGACCTGTGCTTCCATCTCTTCATTTTTTTGGATTTTGATATCAAGCATGTTTTTCTCCCTCAGGTTCATGGTTTTGGTTCTCGCTTCCAAGGGTTGTAATAAATTATACCTACATTGACAGGTGTTTTTATTCATATTGGATTTCAATGCAAATCTGATTCCAGACCCTGACTATTAGAATCCGACTATTAGAATCCGACCGTGAAAACCAGGCTGTGAAAACCAGGCTGTGAAAACCAGGCTGTGAAAACCAGGCTGTGAAAACCAGGCTGTGGAAATCAGACTGTGAAAGAAACTCCACACCCCGGGTATTTGCAGGATAAGGCCGGCCTGGAAAAGCAGTGCCCCTGTGACAGCGGCCATGGGAAGAAAAGCCCTAACTTCCCATTGGCCCTTCTGATAAACACCACTTTTATCCAGTGCCGGCCCAGTTCCTTGTTCAACCGCATTGCCAGCTTCATAGCCGGCTTTATTGCCCTGTTCAGAGAAGCCGTTTTTCAATTTTCAGGAGGCTTTCAAATAAAATATAAACCATATTATTATGATAAACGTGTGATTGCAATAAAAAGTTCCAAAAAAAAATATAACGCGACAGAGCCTCAGAACAGCGCCCCGGAGAGAAGGCGCTGCAATATTTTCCCGGCAGTTCGCAAAGGGCGATCCGGCATCAGGGTAAGGGAATTGCATTTATGGGCATATGGGCCGGGCGCGAAACCTGCGTCGGCCTTTTAAAAGGAAGCACTACTTGGCAATACACGCTTGACTGAGGATCTTATGAGATCAAACTTTTCCGTGATATTACTGCTGGCCGGGGCTGTGTTGCTCACCGGCGGAGGATGCTCAAACCAGAAAGCCGTTCCGGGAAAAACCGCCGCGCCCAGCGAACTGGCGGCGGCCAAGACCGGCCTGGACGGATGGTCGGCCAGCCCGGGCCAGGCAGGTCCGGGAAAAACCCGCGCCGGATATGACGATCTTTCCGAACCGGCCGGTGGTGTGCAGGGGAGGAATTCCACAGGGCGGCCTTCATCCGGAGGGGAAGGCGTTTCCCGCCCCCCCATGACCGAAACCACGGGAATGACGAAAGGCCGGAGCCGGAACTCACCCCCGCCCATCGTGCCCGCCTTTCCGGTGCGGATGACCCGGGAGCGGCTGGTGGATCTGGAGCGGGTGCACTTCGGGTTCGACCGCTGGGACATCACCCCCCGGATGGCGCAGGTGCTGGACGCCAACGCCCGCTGGCTGCTGCAGCATCCCGGCATGATGGTGCGCATCGAAGGCCACACGGACGAGCAGGGGACATCCGAGTATAATCTTTCCCTGGGTGAGCGCCGGGCGGTCAGCGTGCGCATCTACCTGATCAACCGCGGCGTAAGCGCGGACAGCCTGCTGACCATGAGTTACGGCGAGGAGGCCCCCCTGGATTCCGGAGCGGGCGAAGGCTCCTTCAGCAAAAACCGACGGGTGGAGTTCAGCCTGATCGAACGCCCCGGCCTCACCAGGGCCTCGGCAGCCCCCGCAACCCCCAGGATGTAACCCGGACTTCTGCGGATGACCCGGTGGGGCGCGGCCTGCGCGCGGCCTGACTTATAGCCGCGGCGGAAAGCGCCATCCGCCCCTACCCACGCCGATTCATCCGCAGCAGAACCCCATGCCGCACCGGCGGCACCTTCAAGGGCTGGCTATTCCAGCCAGGAGCCCGCCTCCAGCAGCTCACAGACCAGCCGGACTCCCATGCCGCTGCCCCCCTTGGGGAACAGGGGCGAGTCGCCATCGCTCCAGGCATAGCAGTCGATATGGGCCCAGGGGGTCTTCCCGGCGAACTCCTGCAAAAAGAGCGCTGCGGTAATGGCCCCGGCAAATGACTCCTGTGAAGCGTTGACCAGGTCGGCCAGCGGACTTTTCAGCATTCTGCGGTAGGGCTGCCACAGGGGCAGCGGCCACAGGTGATCACCGGAAAGCCGGGCCGCCTCCTCCAGGGCTCCGCCCAGCTTCCTGTCATCGCAGAACAGGCCCATGACATCCTTGCCCAGGGCAATGCGGCAGGCCCCGGTAAGCGTGGCGAAGTCAATCATGGCCCGGGGCGAATACTCCCCGGCCAGAGCCAGCGCATCCGCCAGGACAAGGCGTCCCTCGGCGTCGGTGTTGGTAACCTCCACTGTTTTGCCGGCCTTGGTGCTCAGAATGTCCCCGGGCCGGTAGGAACGGGCGTCCACGGAGTTTTCCGCCAGACCCAGCACGGCCACCAGATGCACCGGCAGCCCCAGCCCCGCCACGGCGGCGAAGGCGCCCAGCACAGTGGCCGCCCCCCCCATGTCCTTTTTCATCAGGGCCATGGAGCTGGAAGGCTTGATATCCAGCCCCCCGGTATCAAAGGTGACCCCCTTGCCCACCAGGGCCACCGTCGGGCTGTCCGGGCCGGGTCGCCCGTATTCCAGGGCCGCCAGCGCAGGAGGGGCTTCAGAGGCCCGCCCCACGGCGTAAATGGCCCCGTAGCCCTCGCGGGCCAGCTCATCCCCCCGGATGATGCGCAGTTTCGCCCCGCATTCCCTGCCCACCCGCCGGGCCTCCTCCAGCAGAAAATCCGGCGTGGCCACCGCTGCGGGGTGGTTTATCAGGTCACGGGCCAGGTGAATCCCCCGGCCCACCGCCTCCGCCTTTTTCACGCCCTCGGCCAGCCGGGCCAGTATTTTTTTCCG
Source organism: Deltaproteobacteria bacterium (assembly GCA_029879595.1). Classification (GTDB taxonomy): domain Bacteria; phylum SAR324; class SAR324; order SAR324; family JACQKK01; genus JAOUPZ01. Next base: position 5,512 of record JAOUPZ010000063.1, read on the forward strand.
GGCGGCCCTGTCTTCATCCGCCGGCCCGGCAACCAGTTCCACCACGACATCCAGGCCCTCCGGACTCTGGGCGGCGGGGGATTCGGAGCGGTAGTGGTTGAACTGATAGGCGGCCATCCAGAAGGCCTCGGCGGCCAGGCGGGCCGTGCGCTGCTCATTCCAGGGAAGACCGTCGGGAAGGAACGCCGCCATCCGGCGGGCGCCGGTCTGGTGCAGTTCTGCGAACGCCCGGGCCAGGGCCTCGGAAAAACAGTGGGGGGTCAGCCCGGCACGGTCCCCCAGTCCGGTGAACAGCCACTGCTCCGCACCGTATGGCAGCAGCAGGGTCTGCTCCCTTTCTCCCCGGAACCGGCGGAAGGCCGCGGTTTCCCGGGCCGCCGTGCTCCAGGGCTCCTTGAGCCGCCCGAAAACCCGCTCCCACCCGGCGTCAACGGAGGCTGAATCATCAGAGGCTGAGTCATCAGAGGTTTTGTAATCGGAGCTCAGGTCATCGGAAAAGACCGGCAATATTCTGTGCGGGTGGCTGGACTCGGAGACGGCGGATATCTTCAGGCTCATGGCGTTTTCAGGTTTTTCGGCAGGCACCCGGCGTCCCGGGCGAAAATGCGGTGTCGGTCCCGGCCCGGCTGTATTAGGTTCCTTTTTCCGCGGTGGGTGTTTCGCGATTGGCCACGGCGGGGTCTATCCGCCAGGTGAAAACCGGAGATATCAGGTAGAACAGCAGGATGGACATCAGGACGAGACCGAAGTAGGGCGTGAAAACCATCACCAGGGCCAGCACGAACAGGAACCTGAGGACGGCCGGTTTGCGCCCCAGCAGCCGGCCGATGTGCAGGTAGCGCACCGGATACAGGTTCATGGCGATGGCGGAAAGGACCACGATGCTCACCGTGAACACCACCCAGTAGTCGAAAAGCCAGGAGTCCCGACGGGACAGCAGGCTCAGTATTTCCATGGGGCCGGCCACCAGCAGGGCCGCGGCGGGCACGGGCATCCCCTTGAAGAATCCGGGGATGGGCTTTTTGTCCAGCGTAAAATAGGTGAGCCGCGCCACCCCGGCCAGGGCATACAGCACGGACAGCGTGATTACCATGCCATCGGACAGAAAGTCCTGCTCCACTGCATCCATCAGCAGGTAGAAGATGGCCGCCGGTGCAAAGGCAAAGCTGATGGCGTCCGAGATATCGTCCAGAATCACCCCGAACCTGAGGCTCTTCTTGGAAGCCTCCTTCTTCAGGGGTTCGGTCAGCCCCAGGCGGCGGGCGATGAGCCCGTCCATGCGGTCCAGCAGGGCCGCGCTCAACAGAATGAACACCGCCTCGCGGAAGCGCCCATGGCTGGCGAACAGCACCGCCGCCACCCCCAGCAGCCCATTCATCAGGGTGATGGTATTGGGCAGGATGGCCAGGATTTTGCGGCGCATCAGTTCGTCATCGGCGCAGATATCGTCCAGGGCCCGTGTGCCGTACTTGCGAATATTAAGGGTTATCGAGCCGATATTGAACGCCAGGAACAGGATCTCCAGCACGAACAGCACCCGCAGAGGCATCCGGTCCACCCAGTCCACCATCCGGTAGAACGCCTCCCAGCCCGAGGTGGGCTGGTAAAAGGCGTGGGCGTAGAGCAGCACCGCCATGGGAGAAAACACCAGCGATCTGATCCGGGTCAGCCCGTGGGATTCAACATCCTCGTGGGGATCGGGTTCGAAGCTCTTGAGAAAATTCACCAGCTGATCGCGCATCAGCACGATCACGCACAGCCCCAGCACAAACAGGGCGTGCAGCAGGTGGGCGCGCTCCATGCGGCCCTCCAGGATCACGTCCAGCCGGGCGAACCGCCAGAGCATCCCCGCGCCCAGCACCGGGAACATGATGGTGAGCACCAGGCGGTCCATCATCCTGTCCACCAGCGGCCCCAGGCGGGAACGCGGTACTTCCTTGCGGGACAGCCAGCCATCCAGCCAGTCGAAGGCCATGGACAGCATCAGAAAGCTCAGGCCGAGGATATAGGCCACCGGATGTTTGGAATACATCAGCCACAGTGCGCACCCGAAGGCCATGAACACCAGGGGGGGGCGGCCAAACACGAACACGCTGGAGATGTTTTTCATCATCGGGGATCAGGGCAAATTAAACAGGTGAAACACATGGCAAGGCATCCGGCCTGGCACATTTTCCGGCCCCTGGGATATCCGGGGTGGACAACTGAAATGCATACGGGGTCCGGGGTTGCCGAAAACGCCGTATTTTCTTGTATCACTTCCCCGGCAGGACTGGCAATTATCCTTATCGGCCCGGGGCCCTCATCCGGCGGACTTCTCCTGCACCACTTCGATCAGCACGTCCAGGGGGGTTGCCGGGAGGGTCTTGGGGTGCAGAAAAAACACCATGGTGCCCCGCGAGCCGGGCCGGGGGGCCTTGTCAATGATGCGGAAGCCCTTGTGGCGCAGATATTCGAAGGCCACCCTGATATCGCTGACGCGGAAGCCCACATGATTGAGCCCCCCCTTGCCCCCGTTGCGGTCAAGGGCCTTCTGCACCGGCGAGTCCTCATTCAGCGGCTCCAGCAGTTGCAGCAGGCTCGGCCCCTGGCCTATCTGCAGCAGCACCTCGCGCACCTGGTCTCCGCCCAGCACTTCCTCGCGGTGCACCTCCCGGAACCCCAGCATTTCATAGGCGGCGATCTGGGCCTCCAGGCTGCCCCGGGGTACGGCGATGGCGATGTGATCCACGAATAAGAAGCCCGGCAGTTCCTCAGGCAGGTTGCCCAGGTGCATCTCCGGGGGGGCGTTGTTTTCCAGCATTTCGGTGTCTCCTTGCTGTGTATGGTGTTTGGCCTCGGGTTATCTTAGGCAGACCCACAACGCCCCCTGGCCGCCGTGCCGGGGAGGGGCCCAGTCGAAGGAGCGGACGAACCGGTCTCCGTTGCGCTCCAGCCAGCTGCGCACCAGGTCGCGCAGCACCGGGCCCTGGGAGCCCGAGTTGCGCCCCTTGCCGGTAATGATGAGCACATTGCGCAACCGTTGGTTGTGTGAGGTGAGGATGAAGTTCTGCACGGCCATGATCGCCTCCTCCTGGGTCTTGCCGTGCAGGTCGATCTGGCTGTCGGGCCAGGAATTTTCCGGGTCCGGGCGGGGGGGGCTCCGGCGCGGAATGTCATCCGGGATAGCGGGCGCTCCCTCGTATTTTTTCCCGGGGGAAAATTCGCCGGCCTCCAGCAGGCCCTCCAGCAGGGCCTGGTCATCGGCTCCGCTTTCAAAGCGGAGCGCCGGGGGCTCCGGCGGCGAATCCGCCTCCTCAGCAGCCGCGCAGTCCTGCGCCGATGTGTGCTCCTCCAAATGCTCCTCCATGTGCTCCTCCATATGCTCATCCATATGCTCATCCCGCACCGCAAGCGCCTCACGCGCCTCTTTCGGGTTTTCCATATCTACCGGTTCTTCAGCGGCGGCGCCCGCCGGGCCCACCCCCATGAAGTCCATGGCCTGACGGAACATCCGGTCGTCACCATCGCGGCAGGCGAAAATCACCCCCTCCACCGCCCGGGTGCGCTCAGGAACCTGCCCGCTCCAGGAACTGCGCTTAACGCCCATTTCCCGCATGATTTCCTGGAACTCCAGGTCGTCGCGCTCCAGCTCGGTATCGCGCTCAAAAGGGGCGTGGCTCAGGGTGGCCCGGGTGCGCTCGGTGGAGCCATGCAGCTTCAGCAGGCGCGTTGCCGGTTTCTTCCGCCTTTTCTGGGTTATTCCATGCAATCTGCGCCGGGGCATATGGTCACCGAGCTTTGGAGCGTTCCGGCGGGCCGGGCCGCCCGCGGGGACTGGAGCCCCGCCTGTTTGAACCAGGTGAATAATGTTTATTCGCCTGGAGATTATTGCATGTAATCAACCTGCTGAACAGCCCGCGACAAAGTCGGGCCTTCCGATAAGATACTGTTTGTTCATTCACCTTTCTGCGGTGTACTTTTCTTTCATCGAAAAAAGGGATTGATTTAATGATTAGAATGAAAAGCTTTGCATGAAATGAATTTAAACAGCCATGAAACCTGTTGATGGACCGCTATTGGTTTTTGCCGAATACACCCCCTGCTGTTGTTTCCAATATTTTCTGGATATTTCCGGATGTTTCTGGTAATATTATCAGCAATTATTCCGTAATTACAGTTACCCGATCAGTCAATACAAGGCGGGGTAATTATAATACGGAATACGGGCAAACACTCCCGGGAAGCACACCCAAAGGGAGAGAACGGAACCGGCATAACGCTCATCGGCACCCGGCAGAACACATGCAGGGAATGTTGGATGACGGGACGATAGTTGCCTTTGTGAAATGCAACAATATCCCCAGGCCGGGTTATTTTTTTTAACGGACCAACCGGCAATATCAGGGATACCATTTGCATTCCGGGCCGTACTTACCCGGCCTGCAAAACAGACAATTTTGGCGACTGACGTTTTTTTACGGCTCAACACATAACGGCAAGACCAGCTTGAAGCCGCTTTCCAGGGCACAGGCCTGAGTATTGTGAAAAACTCCGGCCATTAGAAATTTACCGACGTGAGGTAAAAAAAAACTTGATTTTCAAAACCGATTGCCATAATAGTCATGGGTAATGGTCATCCGCATTCGCGCCAATGCGCGGTTGAAAAGCCGCTTTAATTGGGAGGACCACAAACACGGAAGAAGTTAAAGCAAGGAGGGCGGAGCAAAAGACTCCGTCTTGACGGGTAAAAGCAAACGGCCCGCTAATACAGGAAACGGAAAGGATCTCCGGAAATACCGTGTGGCATAGTGGCGGAATGGGGGATTGAAGGTACGGCATTGTGACAGCAGCAATCGGTCGTATACGGAATCCTTGAAAGGCAGTCAGACAAGAGCTCAGCGGAATCAACGGCGGCATGGTCCGAGGAACGGGCGCAAAGAGCCGGCGGTAAATTGAACCCATGGGAGCCTGGCAGCCCAGAGCGGAGAAAAGTCGAACCTCTAAGGACGGATGACCAGCGGCAGCGCCTCCGGAGCCGTATCGCCGACTGATGACTCGGCAGCATGAATCATCAGCATGTAAAACAGCATGGCGAACCGGCAAGGGTGAAACACCGGAAGTACCACCGCAAGTCAACTCGATAAATCTCCAGCTACAATCTGTTTTATTTTATGCGGACCCCGGGACAAAGCGGCCCCGGACAAGTTTTTATTAACGGTCGGCAGTGCCCCGGCAGACGGGCGAAAACACAGGGACTTTTAAGCCCCTGCAACTTTGTCACAGTCTGACCGGATCAAGGCCGGCTAAACGTTGTACGGTCGGCGGGCCTGGAAGGGCCTGTCAGGAGGACGGTGCAGGAAACCCCTGACCCAGCCCGGGTCATGGCCCATGGTGGGTCAAGCTCCGGCGGCGGATAAGCCGACGGAGCGGGATGGGGTCCAATCTTGAACCTAATAAGGAGCAAACAGACATGAGAAGTGTAATCAAGATCTCGGTGTTGTTGATAGCCGCAGTGGCCATGGTGGCCGGCAGTGCCTTTGCCCAGGTTTCCGGCAGTGTTAGTGCCAGCTTCGGGCGCCATACATTAACCCCGGACGGCGGCGACGCCGTGACCACCTGGAAAGGTGGACACGATATTATTATGGGAATCGGCGCTGGCGAAGGCGCCCTGACCGGAAAAACTGTCCTGCGCTACCGGGACGACGGTGGAGCGGTCTGCAGCGGCTGCACCGATGAAAACGACAAACCCCTCAAGAACGACCACATCCCCCTGAAGGTGCGCGCTGGCATCACCTGGGACCTGGGTGCGGCCAAGCTGAACATCCACGGCAAGAGCCTGGGTGCCTTGGGTTTCAACACCAACGCCGACGTGGCCAATGTGCGCGTTGCTGGCGGCTACAAGACTACTGACAATGTCATTCCTCATGACAACTCCGGTATTTCCGGTGTGTTCGCCGCTGGCCCCGCCAACGTCGAGGTGGGTCTGTTCGCCGGTTGCGAGACCTGTGCGGGTGATAAAAAGGCAGATGCTCAGTCCATCGTGCTGGGTGTGGCCGGCGCCGCCGGTGCCGTGAAGTTCAACCTGGGTATCTACAACGGCAGCGCTACGGCTTCCTGTACGGATACCCATAATGGGTTAGGTGGTGGTCCTGACGGATTCTGCGAAAACGCATGGGGCGAAAATACCTTGACACCTGCCTATGCTGATGAGGCCGTTACCGACAGCAACATGATGCTGGGCGTGGGCTTTGACGGCGGTTCCTTCAACGTCGGCTTTGACTATGCCAGCAACACCGTTGGCGCCATGGGCACCGGTGACCCCACCACCACCACCCACATCAAGCTGGGCG
>JAOUPZ010000062.1 GCA_029879595.1 Deltaproteobacteria bacterium
CTGCTGCGCCTGGGGCTGACCGTTCTGCCCCGGGAAATATCCCTGCCCAGCCTGGCCCCGCCCTCGTACCGGCTGGCCCCCCTTACTCCCCTGGCGGCCTACGCCGGACTGGAAAGTCTGCTGCAACGCTGGACAGCTCTTGAAGGCGGAAAAAAGGGCCCCTTGCCGGCCCTGCCCCGGATGTTCGTGGCGCTGCACCCGCGCGATGAACTGGTGGATGCAGCCGCCGTGGAGCGGCTGGTGGCCCGGGGCGGGCCCGGCAGCAGGCTGTTCAGGCTCGATAACAGGCGGGGGGTGGCAACCCGGCGCGGGTGTTCCCCCTGGCTGCCCTGGTCAGCCAAACTGCCATATCATCTCATAATCGACGAGGCCGGGCTGGGAAGGCCGGGATGGGAGGCCCTGCTGGCGGAGCTTTCGGACTGGCTGGCGCCGCCCGGTCCGGATTCTGCGGACTCCGGCTGAACTCCCGGCGCCGGCTGGCTGCCAGGCGACCGGTTCGGGTTGGCTCAGGCGGTGGCGGTCCTGGTAAGGAGCCGGTCAATGAGGGGGGCGTGGTTGAAAACGATCAGACGGCCGGACTGGGACACGGAATCCCCCAGTTTTTTCTGGATGCCCTCCACCAGCAGCCGTCCCACGGTCTCCGGGCCCACCAGCATCCCCAGGCCGTTCAGCGCGGGGGAGTCGAAGCTGAGCGAGGTCTGTTCCGCGTCGCCCTGTTCGATCTTGAGCTTGAGCTTGTCCTCCTTGGGCACCATGGGATTCTTGCTGTTAATGGCCAGTCTGATTTCCACCAGGTCCGGATGCAGGGCAATGCTGGTTACGTTCAGGGTTATTTCGCCGGCCATGGGAACGCTCAGGGCGAACTGGGCCGGTTTGGCGTCCAGGGTCTTGTTTATCAGGCTTTGCAGAAGGTTCAGCAGCGGGGCCGCCGAGGATGTTGATTCTTCCATTTGCTCCTTGTCAGAGCCTTCCCTGGCGGGAAGGCTCTTCCGGATTGTCTAGGATTTGCGCCCGGAGAGTTTCCAGGCTGAGGGCAGCAGAACCATGGCCAGGGCGATCTTGACTGCGTCACCGGGGAGGAAGGGCAGCAGGCCCGCGTTCAGAAGGGCTGGCAGGCCCTTGAACTTGTCCGCGTTGCCCAGCCACACACCCAGCCACAGCAGGCCCAGCGCGTATATTACGGCGTTGCCCAGCGCCATGCCCGCCATTGTTCTCAGCGCCGAGCGGTCCCAGCCCCGGGTGGAGAGCAGGCCGGTAAGCCAGGCCGCCAGGGGAAAGGCCATCAGATATCCACCGGTGGGGCCAAAAAACATGGCCGCCCCGCCCCGCCCGCCTGAAAACACCGGCAGCCCCATCGCTCCTTCGGCCAGGTACAGCAGCACCGCCGCGAATCCCAGCCGGGGTCCCAGCACCGCCCCGGTCAGCAGCACCGCCAGGGTCTGGCCGGTGACAGGCACGGGGGTGAACGGCAGGGGGATGGCTATCTGGGCCGAAAGGGCCATGAACAGCGAGAAGCCGACACTAAGTGTAATGTGGCGGACGAATGACTGTGAGGGCGCCAGATGCTGCGCCAGGCTGGGATATATCAAACCGGCTTGGATGGACATCTTCGTTTTCCTGTTGAATGCGGTGTCATTTTCCGGCCCGCGGTCGCCCTTGGCGTTCCGCACGGCCACGACCTTTGTCCGGGGGACAGGTCTTTGTTCACATAGGGTGGTTGCTTCGGTACATCCTACCGGCTGAGCATTCTTTTTTGCAAGCAATCTCTTGCCGGGGGCTGTACCGGACCACTTTTTGCTTGACCACTAACTGTCACAATGTAATAGTACACTATATCGTGGGCAGCCAGGCCCACCCGGCCCTGTTCGGGCTGAAAGCCCCGCCAGGATAAACATCACAGCGGCAGCGCAAGGCGGGCTTCAAGTCCGGCGCAAAACAGGCTCAATGACAGAGCATGGGTTAGCGTTAAATACAGTGCTAAAACACTGCTGAATGCACTGCTGAATACACTGCTGAATACACTGCTGAATACACTGCTGAATACACTGCAAAGCAAGCGATACCTGGCAGCGTTACACGGAAGAACCGAGAAAAACCGACAGGAGCAATTATATGGATGTTCTGGAAATGCCAAAAAGAAACCCCGGGGATGACCCGGATATGCTTGGCGGCAAGACCTGCTGCGGCTATCAGGAGCTGACAGCCCACGAGTTCGAAGAGCACAAGAACATGCTGGTGCTGGTACTCAGGGCTCCCCAGGCCGCCGGGAAGTTCAAGGGCTTCCGCGAGGTTGTCGCTCTGTCGGAAACCGCGGAAGTGGACGCCCTTTTGAAAAACCGCCAGTTTCCCCAGATCATCGGGCTGGTGTGCAAGGATGGCGAATTCAGCAGCCGCCAGGCCATCCGGCTTTCCCGGCAGGGACACCGCGTATTCCATCTGGTAGGTGGCCTGCGCGAATGGACCCAGACCTGCCCCTGGCTCAAGATCAAGGTCGGCTGAAATCTGCCGGCAGGAATCGCCGGCCCGCCCTGAAAAGGGTGGGCTCTGTCTCTTTCTCCCAATACACTCGCAGAAGAGGTTCCCGCAGTTTTTTTTGCGGACGATACCCTGGGCTGTTGCCTCAACAGCGGGCAGGAAAACCGCTGGTTGAATCGGTGCGCCTGTCCGGGATATAATGGCCTGACACGGAACTGGGAGTCCAAAATGCGGCCGCCGTTGCCCCGGTGCCAGCCATCGGGCGCAAGGGAGGAAAGTCCGGGCTCCACAGAGCAGGATGCTGGCTAACGGCCAGTGGGGGCGACCCCAAGGAAAGTGCCACAGAAAATACACCGCCGATGGAGGGCCGGCTTGCCGGCGCTCACAGGTAAGGTTGAAATGGTGGGGGTTCCGGTCATGCCGGACCTTAATGTAAGAGCCCACCGCGGGCCTGGTGACAGGCCCGGCAAGGTAAACCCCATCCGGAGCAAGTCCAAATAGGGCGGCGTTCAAGGTTGCTCGCCGAGCCGCCGGGTAGGATGCTTGAGCGTGCCGGAAACGGCCCGCCTAGATAGATGGCCGCAACCGCTCTCCCTTTTGGGATGGCGGCACAGAACCCGGCTTATTGAGGGGTTCCAGTTTCGTGTTTTCCTTCCGTTTTTTTTCGCTATGGTGCATAGGGCAGTGTTCCAGGGTGTGCTCCAGGCAGTGCTCCCCCTTATCATCTGTTCCAGGAAATATCGGCGGGCGGTTCTCCCCTCTGGGATTGTTTACTCCTCCTCTTCCTCCAGGTAATCGTCTTCCTGCAGGTGCGGCTCAAAGGCTTCCGGGGTGGCTTCCGGAGCGGCGTCAATTTCCCCTCCGATGCCTTCCTGGTCCAGCACATATTCCATCAGGGCCATGATTTCCGGGCTGTCCGGCTCATCCAGAAACTGGCAGCGGACCCTGAACGGATGGTCGGGGTCAGCCTCGTCGCCCTCTACCCGGTCACAGCCCAGCACCTTGGCCCGGGTGCTGATTTCCCGTGGGGAGTCAGACACGAAGAATTCTATATCGGCACCCACCGATTGCATGCTTTCCGAAAAAAACGAAATACCCCCCCAGGATATGTCCATAACCGGCATTTCACCCAAGGCCGTGGCCAGGGTCTTTTTCAGGTTGATCTGGTGGCGTTCATGTTTTCTGCGTTCCCGCCCCTGTTGTTTGCCCGGTTCAGTCACGGCCCTCTCCCTCGTCTGAGTTTGTGGTCATAGAGCGGTCAGGATGTCTTGAGGCTGCTAAGGCTGCCCTGCCGCAGAATAATATCAAATATCCCATAAAATAATTCGCATGTAATGGAAACCCCGTATGAAAAGCGTGATTATTTAATGAACGTTGACGCTTGGCAATTGACATCGGGTGAAATTGCCGAGTATGCTTTTTAGTCTGGCTCGGGGCGTGGCGCAGCCTGGTAGCGCGCACCCTTGGGGTGGGTGAGGTCGGAGGTTCAAATCCTCTCGCCCCGACTCCCAGCAATACATTCACCCCCTTGATGGCAGGAGACGTGGCAGGTTCGCCAGCTCCCTCAACATAATCCGGCAACCATGCAGAGTATGTGGCAAAACACGACCAGGTTATTGTTCAAATATCGTATCCGCCTGACATTCCTGATTTTTATCGCGCTGTTGGTCTGGGAATTTTCCGGCGGGGTGCATCTGCGCCGTCCTTTTGACCCGGGCGATATCCTGGGTTTGATCGGAGGCCTGCTGGTGGTGCTGGGCTCGCTGTTGCGGTCATGGTCAGCCGGGGTTATTCACAAAAACGATATCCTGGCCACCACCGGGCCTTATGCCATCTGCCGCCACCCTTTGTATATCGGTTCCCTGAACATGGCGCTGGGGTTTCTGATCATCATCAACGAGCCCGTGAATTTCCTGGTGCTGGCGTTGTTGATCGCCCTGGTCTATGTGCCCAAGATAAGGGCCGAGGAGGAGAAACTGGCCGGAATCTACGGCGAGTCCTGGAATGAGTTTACCCGCACCACCGGGATATTCTTTCCCAAGCGGTTCCCCCCTGATGTGCGCATGGAGTGGAATGCCGGTCAGTGGCTGAAAAACCGCGAGCACCACGGCTTCATTCTCAGCATGACCATCCTGGTTATTCTATCCTGGCTGGCCCGGCAGGGCTGATTCTGTTCTCCAGGGACGTTTTCCATAGCGGACTGCCTGCTGGCGGGAGCATAAACCACAAAAAGAAAGGCCCCGCCAAAGAAGCGGGTTAAAGGGGGGAAACACCTGCTTCAATGACGGGACCTAATCCTGCCGCGCTTTCACGCGGTCTTTTTCCTCTGCTCTTACTTTGCTGCTGCGCTGCTGTTTCTCAATTGTTACTCTGCCGTTATTCTGCTGGCATTTCACTGCTGCTGCTATTCTTTACATATCTTTGTTTTACCAACGCTTTTCAGAGGGCACATTTCCCTTTGCCCTTTATTGTAACCCTATTGTAACCGGTCTTTTTTCAGCAGACAACCCCTTTCCCGCACTTTTTTTGCTCAATAAGATTAAATATGGTCTGACTGCTGGGCAGTGATTTTCCGAAAATAACAGATCGTAAAAAAGCATTGAAATATGCATTCCGGAGAGGTTATCCCGGCCGGCCATCGGAGCGGGGCCGGAGCAGCATATGACCCACCAGGGGCAGCCACGCCCCCATTACCAGCACCCAGCCGCCACCCGCCCAGAACCCGTGCATCAGCAATTGCGGATGCCAGTATCCAACAATTTCTGGAAGGACCCGCGACAAGGGAACCAGCTGCCAGAGCTGGAACATGGCGCTGACCGGCAGCGATGCGGCCAGTCCCCTGCCGGAATGCCCCAGGGTGACCCTGGTGCTCAGACCCAGCAGCAGCGTTCCGAATCCGCCTACCACCAGCGCGTGCAAAGGCCCCAGGCCGAAAGGCGGCTGGCTGCTCCAGCCGGCAAAAAGAGCCAGGCTTTGGAAGACATACATGGTCAGGCTGACCACAAACCAGAACAGCGCCTGGTAGATTACTACCAGCAGCGGAGGATAGGTGGCCCGCCAGAACCTCCAGACGGCCATCTCCCAAAGCAGCACCGCAAGCAGGCCCAGGTCGGCCATCCAGTAATACTCGGGCATGACGGCCAGTTCCAGGGCCAGTCGCAGGAAGGAAAACCCGGTGAACAACTGCAGGCCGAACCGGGAGCGGCGCAGGTCAAGCCCGGGTGAAACATTGCTGGTGAAAAACGGCACCATGCGGTAGACCACCGCGAAGATCAGCGGCAGCAGGAACCCGTATTTGCCCAGGGCGAGCATGGCGTGATAGGCCCCCGGTGAATCGGTGCTCACCCCGACCATTCCGGCCGCCAGGCCCGCCTGAGCCATCAGCATGCCGGTGAGCATCACGGTCTGCTGGCTGCGGGGCTGGCTGGTGCGCAGGTACACCCCGCCCAGGGTCAGCATGCCGGCCAGGTAGAAAGCCAGTGTCAGCCCCAGGCCCAGCAGAACCACGGTTTTGCCCAGCAGCAGGCCGGCAAGCATGGTGTAGCTGCCCGCCAGCAGCAGTCCCCACAGCCCCAGGTAGCGGCTGCGGGGTATTTCCTCCGTTTCCAGCCAGCGTGGAAAGGTAACCAGCAGAAAGCCGAATATATAATAGGCCAGCAGGGGGTAGAGCATGAGCATCCCGTGGCCCTTGGGGAATGGCACGGACCACAGGATGGGGCCTGCCGCCGTGACGGCCTGGGAATCAGTGCTGAAGATAAGTGGAGCATAGAGGGAATACTGCTGCAGGGTCCACATGGCCACTGCCAGAACGGAGTACAGTCCCCCGCTGAAGAAGAACACGCGGTGCGGCGCGGCTGAGAAGCTTTTCCATGATACTGGGCCGGTCAAAACTTTATACCTCCGGATAATAATGTGCGATTGAGCCGGCCTGCTGCGGAGCAGCCCGGCCTGGCTGACTTTGCTGTCATTGTCTCAGCAAAAGGAAACACAGCACAACGCCCGACCGCAGGAAATCCGGAAAAATCACCTGTCAGGTTCCGCAGGCCAGAGCCGCCTTAACTGATCTATGTGATTTAACGCAGATGACAGGCTACCTGGTGCCCCCCGAAGCGTTCCGTCAGCACCGGGGTTTCCACCCGGCAGACCCCGGTGGCCTCCGGGCAGCGGGTACTGAAGTGGCAACCGGGCGGAGGATCAATGGGGCTGGGGACATCGCCCCTGAGGATGATGCGCCGCTCCCGGCCGGCGGCCGGGTCGGGAATGGGGACGGCGGAAAGCAGCGCCTCGGTGTAGGGGTGCAGGGGATTGGTGAACAGTGTCCGCTTATCTGTCAGTTCCACGATCCGGCCCAGGTACATCACGGCTATGCGATCGCTTATGTGCTCCACCACCGCCAGGTCGTGGGCGATGAACAGGTAGCTCATGCGGTATTCAGCCTGCAGATCCATCAAAAGATTGATTACCTGGGCCTGGATGGAGACGTCCAGGGCGCTGACCGGCTCGTCGCAGATTATCAGTCCGGGCATGGAGGCCAGGGCCCGGGCGATGCCGATGCGCTGACGCTGTCCGCCCGAAAACTCGTGGGGGTACTTTCCCATGGTGTCAGGGCGCAGGCCCACGCGCTCGAACAGTGAGGCCACCCGTTGCTGGCGTTCCCGGCCGCGGCTGGTGCCGTTTATGACAAACGGCTCCCCCACGATGGCCTCGGCGGTCATGCGTGGATTGAGCGAGGAGTAGGGGTCCTGGAAGATGATCTGCATCCGCTGGCGGTATCGGCGCATTTCGGTTCGGGACAGCCCGGTGATCTCGCTGCCCTCGAACCGGATGGAGCCGGAGGTGGGTTCGATAAGTCGCAGTATGGACTTGCCGGCGGTGGACTTCCCGCAGCCGGATTCACCCACCAGCCCCAGGGTTTCCCCGGGCTGGATATAAAGGCTGATTCCGTCCACCGCTTTGACCAGGGTTTCCCGCCGGGAAAACAGCCCCTTTTGCAAAGGAAAGCTTTTCACCAGGTCGGTGACCTCCAGCAGGGGCCGGGCGGATTCTTCCGCAGTGCCTCCACTGGCCTGGCTTTGCGGTTCCTGCGGCGCATGCTGACTCATCAGGCTTCTCCCTTGATCTGCCGTGAATACCAGCAGGCCACCTTGTGCCCAGGGCGAATTTGGTCCCAGAGCGGATATCCGCTATGACACCGGGCGTCGGCATGGGGACAGCGCGGTGCGAAAAAGCAGCCTTTGGGCAGTTCGTGCAGAGAGGGAACGATGCCCTTGATTTCGGAGAGCCGGGCAGGGCGGGCGGCCAGTGCGGAGCGGTCCAGCCGGGGTACCGATGCCAGCAGCCCCATGGTGTAGGGGTGGCGCGGGTCGCCAAACAGCATGTCCACCGGCGCCTCTTCCACTACCCGTCCTGCGTACATGACCACCACGCGCCGGGCCGTTTCTGCGATGACCCCCAGGTCGTGGGTTATCATCAGGATGGCTGTGCCCAGTTTTTCCTTCAACTCCACCATCAGTTCGAGTATCTGGGCCTGGATGGTTACGTCCAGGGCCGTGGTGGGCTCATCGGCGATGAGCACCAGGGGCTCGCAGGAGAGAGCCATGGCGATCATCACCCTTTGACGCATTCCGCCGGAAAGATGGTGGGGATATTCCCGCAGCCGGCGCAGGGGCTCTGGTATCTTCACCAGGGTCAGCATTTCCGCGGCCCTGTCCAGGGCGTCCTTGCGGGAATAGCCCATGTGCAGCCGGATGGATTCCGATATCTGCTGCCCGATGGTCAGCACAGGGTTGAGCGACGTCATCGGCTCCTGGAAGATCATTGAAATATCGTTGCCCCGCAAAGCCTGCATTTCCCGCTCGGCGAGGGACAGGATATTGCGGCCCTTGAACAAGATCTTCCCGCCGGCGATTTTGCCCGGCGGCTGGGGAATCAGCCGCAGGATGGAAAGGGCGGCCACGCTTTTGCCGCAGCCGGATTCGCCCACCACGCCCAGGGTCTCGCCCCGGTCCAGGTGATACGACACCTCGTCCACGGCCTTCACCAGACCTTCCCGGGTGATAAAGTGGGTCTTCAGATCTTCCAGGGAAAGCACGCATTCAGATTGCCGGAGCGTTTCTCCTGAGTTGTCGGTCCTGGCGGCGTTTGAGTTTTCCAAAGTTTCGGCGGTCCCGGGATGGTTTTGGTGTAGTAGCGTTCAAGGCCTGCGCCCTGGTGGTAAATGATTACCGGAAATCCCCCCCTTGCGCAAATACTGCCACCCGGCTGGTTGCCCGGCTGGCTAACTGGCTTGCTCAGTCTGGCTTGCTCAGTCTGGCTTGCTCAGTCTGGCTTGCTCAGTCTGGCTTGCTCAGTCTGGCTTGCTCAGTCTGGCTTGCTCAGTCTGGCGATGGCTGGCAAAATAAATATCCGTGCCGTCCGGGGTCGCGGGGAGGCCCAGTTCCGGACCATCGTCCACAGCATGTTTGTCAAGAATGTTGCTGAGTTTTTTTTAAAAGCTTATTGCAGAGTCGGATTTCAGCACATGACCAAAGAGCATCCAGAAAAAATCCTGGAAAAAGCCGCCGATTTCCACCGCGAGCATAAGCGCATCGTGGAGGATTTTCAGCGCAGCCTGAACAACTCCCGGTACTTCCTGGAACTGGCGCGTATTTCAAATGAAATGGAACCCGAGGAAACGGTTTCCATGCTGGAACAGATCAAGAATATCGATCTGCTGGGCCATCTGGAGCAGCAGCGGAATGAATTCTTGAACGTATCCGGTTTCTTCACCAGCTCGGATAGCCAGGTGCAAGACGAGGAACTGGTGGCCGGGATGACCGCCCTGGAGGAACTCTACCGTGAGTTGATAGTGGAGGCCGAACGCCAGGTGGACGACCTGAACGAGCTCATTGCCGCCAAAAACTGAACTCCTGGCCGGGCGGCTTCGGCCTGAGGGGCTCCCCGGCTGCCCGGGGTGGCGTTTCCAGAGCCTCCCCACCGGAGATGGATTTTCTTTTCATTTTACCTCCACAAATCCTGCAAGAGCCCTGGTTAAGATAAAATCATAGGAATCCCTGCGGGGGCCTGGTGCCTCCCAGGAAAACTTCCGCTGACAGGCCCTGCCTGAAAGGGCCGCTGGCAAGGAGTATGGACATGATTAAAAACGACTGGGCCGTGGAATCAATCAAATTGTTGAAGGAAAATGGCGTGAGGACAACGGTGATTGACAACGAGCAGTATGTCTCTCACAGGGATTATACCGAGTACATCAAGGGCCTGGTGGAACAGGTGGTGGACGTGGCCCGCCAGCAGCAGGAGGAGGTTCTGGCCGTGGCCCAGACCCTGGATATACTGAACGAGATTCTGGCCGATAAATACCCGGAGGTGCTGCGGGACCTGCAATCCCAGGTGCAAAAGCGCCTAACGGCCTGCTGAAATCAGGGGGGTGGGATCATGCCGGCCTTACGGCTTGTTTCCCGTCAGGCTTATTCTTCCTCCCGGGGCGGCGGCTTGAGCCTTGGTATGCGCGAAGAGGGCGGAGAACCGGGATAGGGAGGCTTCATGAAACTCCCGGCCCTCCGCTCCAACTCCGCTTCCACGCTCTGGTGGCGCTGCCCGGTCTCCTTTACCTCGCTGGCCGCCCTGGCCGGGCCGGAGCCGGCTGAACGATCCTGCCTGTTCCGGTTGCCGCTGCCGGAGATGACCACCTTGTCAATCTCTCCCGAGCCGCCGCCCTGCGGCCAGGCGAACCACCGGCGAAGACGCTGCAGCAGCCTGTCCATCTGATAAGTCGACATGGTCATGGCTGTTTTCCCCGGCACCGCCCGTGAAGATCATCGGGCCGTGCCTGTGGTCTGTGGTTCACTATCCGTCCTTGTTCACCAGGATTCCCGAGGCCTGCCTGATCCGGCCGGCCAGATCCAACAGCTTGTCGGAAGGATAGCTTTTCAACACCTCTCCGCTCTTGCGGTCGCTGATGGTGAAGGAATACTTGCCCGATTCCTGGTGCATGGTGAAGTTGACGCCCTTGTTGATGTTGGCGGTCTCAATATGCTTTTGAATGGTATCAACCGAGGACTGGATGCGGGCCTTTATATCCGCCTTGATCTGCTGCGGCTGCACGGTCTTGTACTCGGCAAAATGTGCTTTCAGTTTAGGGTTGTTCTTGACGTCAATGTCCGGGTTCACAAGTGGAACATGCTTCAGTGAAGGTTTTTTCATTGGTATCTTCACCGGCATTTTTTCTACTTTGGGATCAAGCCCCAAAAATATCTTCTTGACCATTTTCCTCTCCATTAGATTGGAGGCCTCCGGCTGTACCGCCATGCCGGGTGGGCTTCCTGTCGGCGAAAGTCACTTGCGCACGTTCAATCGGCCTCCCCGGCGGGGTTCCTTGTCCAGGTAACTCCGCAGGCGGGTCTGCTTTTCGAACTGCATCAGTTCCTTCCGCAGTCTTTTGTGCTCGCTTTCGATGCGGGCTTCCAATGCCCGCTCGTTTTCCAACAATGTCTTTACTGTTTCCTCAACCTGTCTTTGAAGTTCCAGGGCCTGTTTGCCGGAAAACTCCAGTTTTGCCAGTTCCCCATCAACCGACTTGATCTTCTCGATCAGGGTGTCCTTCTTCTCAAGCAGCGGTGTCAGCGTCTCCAGGTTGACCAGCAGCAGTTCCTGCTCGGTCAGGCTGTGAACCTGCTGAAGCAGTTCCAGCTTGTTTTTCAGCAGATCCCTTGCGTTTTTTTCCGTCATGGCCCGTCCTGCCCGTTGGGGACGTTTCCGGTGCGGTTCCGTCCCATGTGCTATTTGCCGATGCAGAACTCCGCGAAGATCCTGTCCAGCAGATCATCGGCTGTTGTTTCGCCCACTATTTCGCCCAGGGCCGCCAGGGTCCCGTGCAGATCAATGGCGATAAGCTCCTCGCCCCGTCCTTCCGCCAGCCCCTGCAGGGCCGAGTTGACTGATTCCAGCGCTTTCTGCGCGGCCTCCTGCTGCCGGATGTTGGTGATCACGGCATCCTCCAGCACGGGCCGCTCGTCAAAAAGCGCCCAGTCGCGAATCCAGTCCTCCATGGTGTCCATGCCCGCGCCGGTAAGGGCGGAAATGGCGGTCCAGGGGAGGTCTCCCAGTCTGTCCACCCATGCCGGCTCCGGGCCCTTCAAAAGGTCCGCCTTGTTTACCACCACCAGGCAGGCATCCGGCCGGGCCTGCCGCAGAAGCGACTCGTCCTCCGGCTCCAGCGGGGCCGAGCCATCGCAGACCAGCAGCACCAGTTCGGCCTGGGCGATTGCCCGGCGGGTGCGGCTGATTCCCTCCAGTTCCACCTCGTCGGCGGTGTCCCTTATGCCGGCGGTATCAATCAGTCTCAGGGGCAGGCCCCTGATTTCCGCCGTTTC
>JAOUPZ010000351.1 GCA_029879595.1 Deltaproteobacteria bacterium
CATGTTCCGCTCTCCCAATCCGTAAGTAAAGCGGAACATGTTTAGGTCCGCCTCCATGTCCAGGTACATCCCGTAACCGTTGGCGGGAAAATTGGAAGCATCCAGCCCCGCCTCCACCACATCCTGGTCGATGATTATGCCCGATTGCTTGTTGCGCTTCAGCCTGGGAGACTGGGAATTGATGAATGTGTTGGTGCGGTTGAACTGGTAGCTGAACTGGAACAGGCCCTCCCCGATGGTTTGGGTGGTTTCCGGGTGGTAGCTGAGATACTTCAGAGACGGAGGAAACTGGTTGCGGATGGTCAGTGGCCCCAGACCGTAGTTGTCATAGGCCAGCACGGACCCCGGCCACAGCACAGTCAGGCTCAGCACAGTCAGGCTCAGCACAGTCAGGCTCAGCACAGTCAGAAACTGCACAGTCAGGCACAGCTCCGCCACCAGCAGGGCGACCCCTGCCCCTCTGGCGGCCCGCGGAATGCGGCCTGCCTGGTTGAGCCGGCTTGAATTCATTGCAAAACCATCCTGGCCATGCACCGCAAAAATATGGTTAAACCGCTTTTTACAGGTGATATTTCAAGCAAAAAACGCGCCTTTGGCGGCCCGCGCCCCTGATTTAACACCACCTGGGCCGGGTAAACTCACGGGCCTTGCCCGGCAGGAAAAAACCGATGGAAGACCGCAGGGAAAAAGATAATGCCGCAGTCTGGATATGGGGGGCCCTGGAGTCCCCGTTTCCGGACGGAGTGGAATTTTCCATGGCCTGCCAACCCGACAGACCGGCGGGGACTGGACACCGGCAGGCCCTGCTGCCGGAAGAAGCGGCCCTGCTGAAACCGGACGTCCATCCGCGAAGGCGGCTGGAATTCACCCTGGGGCGCAGTTGCGCCCGCCAGGCCCTGGCGGGGCTGGATCCGGCCCTGGGCACCCGTCCGTTGCTAAGGGACGGCCCCCGCAAACCCCGCTGGCCCGGGGGCATTGTGGGCGCCATCGCCCATGCCGGCGGGGCTGCCGCCGCGGCCTGCGGGCCGGAGTCCGTTTTTCTGGGGCTGGGGCTGGACATGGAGATGCTTCGCGAACCTCGGGAGGCCTTGCGTAAAAAGGTATTGCGGCCGGAGGAACTACCGCTGGCCGCCGGGCCGGGAGATCACCGGACGGTGGATTTCATGCTCCGGTTTTCGGCCAAGGAGAGCATTTTCAAGGCCCTTAATCCACTCTCCGGGATATTCCTGGGGTTCCAGGCGGCCCTGGTTGAACTGCCCGCTGAAGTGGAAAACTCCACTGGAGGCACCTTCACCTGGCGACTGTTCCGCGACTGCGGACCCGGGTTCCCCGCAGGCTTCATCGGCCGGGGGGGATTTCGCCGCGCCGGGTCAGGAATCCTCTGCGGAGTCTGGCTTCGGGAGCCCTAGTACCGCGCGTTCTTACCTCACGGCAACTCGGGCGGATCCGTGGGAGCAGCGTTCAGACTGAACTGGGCGCCTGTTTCTTCCATGGATTTGACCAGAATGTACAATGTGGCGGTGGGGGACAGCATGTTAATGATGGTGCACTGTTCGGTGTTCGTGTCGGATTTGACCGAAGCACAGATGGCGGAATTGGAAATGAACCCTTCCATGGAATAGACTACCAGGTCCGCGTCGCCGCTCAGGCCCGTCAGCGAGATCAGCGTGTAGGGCCCTACCAGCACCTTGTAGTAACTGGGCACACCGCCGCCGGTCTCACCCTTGTGCTGGAGGCCCATGGAGGTGGCATCGCCGATGTCGATAGGAGCCAGATAGTCCCCTTCGGAAGTGTATTCCTCAGTTTTTTCCGCCGCACAGCCCCAGAGCAGCAGGGTTCCGACCAGCAGCACAAGCAGGAACACAGATGCCTGGACCACTGCCGGCAAAGCGCTGAAACGCCGTGGGGATGATTTTTTCACATGTGCCCTTTTGGTTTCTAACATGTCTTAACCTTCTCCTGAATGGGTTGGGGAACTTGAGTTCTTCGATTCGGCAATTGTGACCGAATATCCGGTTGTTCTGTCAGTATAGCATGATTTTCCCTGAAGATAGAACCCATTATAGAACCCATTGCCGCAAAGCAGTGCAAAGCAAGCGGTGAATCAATCAGACCTGAATCCAGGCCCGCCTTCGCATATGTCCTGCAAATCTAATACCCGATGGTACTGAACATCCGCGCTAACCTGCCCTGGACGCATTTGTTTTGAGACATCGGTTGTATTCTGGTAAAAACGAGAGAAGGTTCTGGTTTGTTCCAAAGTAATTTTTCGGCCAAATGGACAAAATTAAAGTTTCCGGCGTTAAAACTAGTTCATGGGCAACATAAAACCCGGGCATTTGAAAAACACAGCCCCGGCTTGACCGCGCCGGAGAAAGCATTTGTCCCAAATCATCAACCGTTTGAAAACAGGAGCCTTATTTATGGATATCCAAAAACTCAGCACTGAAAAAAACTTTCGCCTGAAGGGCGTTCTGGTGGCCCTGTTGGGGACCCTGGTTCTGTTGTTTGCCGCCCCCGCCTGCAGTCTGGAGGACGAGGAGGAGGAAATACCCGGATTCCAGGCCAACACGGCCGGCAAGGCCGAGGTGACAGCCGTACCAACCATTACCCCCAGCGTATACAGCATCGCCTCCCCGGGCCCGTTCACCGTAACCGTGCCGGTGGACTCGGATACCCAGCGCGTCTGGGTCGTGCTGGCGGATGAGTCCTTTCCGGTACTGCCCAACACCTATGCCTACCAGGCAGGCTTCGCCGATGGAACAGCCCCCGAGGTTTCGGTGAGCCTGACCACGGTTCCCGGCTATACACCCACCCAGGGAGACAGCCTGTACGCGGTGATTATCACCTGTTCCAACATCACCTGCGACATGACGGATATCCTCACCGGGGTCAACAGCGACTTCAGCTCCTTTGACTTCGTGTACAATACGGCCCGTGGGGTATACTCCAAGCTGGACGCCGCCAATTTCGCCAATTCGTACTTTACCGGAGAACATGGTCAGGCCGTGATAGTTGAGCCGTAATCACCGGCACCCAGCGGGACGGAAAAGCCGTTTTGCGTCCCGCCGGGAAAAGGGCGGTAACCGCCTGAACATTTCCGGCGGCCCGCAAGGCAAAACCATGGGGAACAAAAACCATGAAAGCAATGTTTTTTGCCCGGCCGCTTGAATACCGGGTGGAAATACCGGCCGAGCGGCTGGAGCAAGGCCTGGTTCTGGCGGGCCGGCTGGATGTTTCAAACCGGGGGCCGGCAGAACTGCAGGGATTGACCTTCGCGGTAGGCCTGGCCCACGCCGATTTCAAGGCCCTGAAGAAGGATGGTTCACAGGCCTTTG
>JAOUPZ010000064.1 GCA_029879595.1 Deltaproteobacteria bacterium
CATCCCTACCTGGTCCTGAAAGTGGACTGGGGTGCCGTGGTGGTGGAATCCAGCGAGGACAACAACACCAGGGCCGTGCTGATCCAATCCCAGCCCCAGGCTCCCCCGGCCCCGGACGGGATTGCTGCCCAGGCGGGCGATGGGTCGGTGACCCTGCTGTGGAACTCCGTGGCCGGAGCCTCCGGTTATAATCTCTACTGGGGCACCAGCCCCGGCGTGAGCCGTGATGCCGGCCAGTTAATTGGCGGCGTGTCCAGCCCCTTTGCACACAACGGACTGGCGAACGGCGTCACTTATTACTATGTTGTGACCGCCCTGGCCGTTGGACTGGAAGGCGGTGAATCCGCCGAGGTGAGCGCGACCCCGCTGGCCCCCACACAGGGTGAGGGCGGCTGGAACCAGGGACTGACCCCCATGCCCACGGGCCGCTATGCCGCATCCAGTGCCACCGTGGACGGCAAAATCTACATCATCGGGGGCACCTCCGATGGTTATAATTCCCTGAGCGTGGTGGAGCGCTACGACCCGCGGACGGACAGCTGGGCCACCATGGCCCCCAAGCCCCACCCCAACCGCGGTGGTCACAGGGCCGCCGTGGTGGACGGCATGATCTATGTAATGGGGGGCGGCTGGGGCTCCTACACCGGACTCATGGAACGGTATGACCCGGCCACGGATACCTGGCAGACCATGCCCCCCATGCCCACCGCGCGGTCATTCTTCGCCGCCGTTGCCGTAAACGGCAGGATCTACGCAATGGGGGGATATAACGGGACTTATCTCAGAACCACGGAAATATTCGACCCGGCCAGCAATACCTGGACTACGGGACCTATCCTGCCCGGCAGCGCCTATGGGCTGGCAGCCTGTGTCCACCAGGCCAGGATCTATATCATGGGAGGGGTTTCCGGCTCAAACATGAGCAGCAGTTCTCTGGCGGTGCTGGATACCACCAGCGGTCAATGGCGCACTCTGGCTCCCATGTTCGAAAGTGCCAACTGCATGACCTGCCAGACCCTCAACGGGAAGATTTATGCCTTCGGCGGCTGGCGGGGAGGCTATCTGGAGAATGAGCAGGACACCATGGTTTACGACCCCGGCAGCAATGCCTGGAGCCTCGCCGCGCCGCTGCCCACCTTCAGGGCTTCTGCGGAAAGCGGACTGGTGGATGGCGTGATCTATGTCATCGGGGGCCGCAACAAGACCCGCTATAACCTGGACATGGTGGAGGCCTTCACGCCCTGAAAGGGGGGGGGCAGACGGCTAAAGGGGCCTTGTCCGGGCAGGCATATTCCGCCTGTTGCCGCTGATTCCCACAGTGCTGATTCCCACAGTGCTGAAACCCACAGTGCTGAAACCCACAGTGCTGATTCCCCGGCCCATTCGGGCAAGCGGTTTCTGAACAGCCCCCTGGGCTGTATCGGGTGGTTTCCGGCGGCCCTTCAGAACAAAACGATCCGGATCACCATTGGACTAAGGGCCCCGTTTGGTGTATTTTTATACATCTGAATTTCCCGCATTCCCGGCCAGCTTTCCGGGGGATTCCCCATCAAGCCTGCCCGGTAAATGCCTGTTTTTTATAGGTCCAGGTTAATTCACAGCAACAGGCAGTTTTTTTCGGGGAGCAGGGAAATCCTGTTTCTCCAGTTCATCTCTATTATTTTATAAAATGGAACTTCAAAGGAGGCTCGTAATGACCACCATCCCCCAGCTGATCAGAAACAGAATACTGTCTGTTTTGCTACTGTTGGCTTTTTCCATGCTGATGAGCGCCTGCGGCGGTGGCGAGGGAAATGAAAAAACCCCCGGTGTGCCTCTGCCCGATCTGATCGAGATTACCCCCGCCAACCCGTCGCTGCCCCTGGGGCTGACGGTGCAGCTTTCGGCCCTGGTGACCTTTCCCCAGGTGCCTCCGGAGGATCTCACCGCCGAGCTGGAATGGACCTCCAACAACGAATCTGTGGCCCTGGTGCAGGACAAGGGAGATGCCAGTCCGGGGTTGGTGCAATCTGTGGCCACTGGAGAGGCCACCATTACCGCGACCCATGCCGCCAGCGGAGTGAGCGCCCAGACGCTGGTAACGGTGACCGATGCAGCCCTGGCGGCCATTACCTCGGTGAGCCCGGCCAATCCGTCCCTGCCCCTGGGCGTTGACCAGCAGTTTACGGCCACAGGAGACCTTACCGATGGCAGCACCGGGGTGGATGTAACCCTGCTGGTGGACTGGAGCGCCACCGCTGTGGACGGCTCGGCCACCATTACCTCCGGCGGGCTGGCTACCCCAGTCGCTGAGGGAGACGTGACCATAACGGCCGCCGACCCGGCTGGAGTGCTGGCGTCCGCCTCCACCACGCTGACCGTGCTGCCCGCGGCCCTGGCGGCCATCCAGGTCACTCCCGCCAGCGCTATCCTGACCATTGGCCAGTCTCAGCAGTTCACGGCCACCGGGGATTTGACCGATGGCACCACCGGCGTGGACGTAACCGCTACCGTGACCTGGAGCAGCAGCGACGCCAGCGTGACCATGAGCGTGGCCACACCCGGCCAGGCGGATACCAGTTCCTGGGCCACAGGCGTGACCATCACCGCCCAGGCCGCCGCCTGGGATGGTGGCACAATAAGCGGGACGGCCAGCCTGGATGCCATGGCGCCCCCGGAGATTTACGATGTCTCCCCGGCTGCAGGCTGCGCCGGTGCGTTAACTTTGAACATATCAGGCAACGATATTTCACCCACGGCCACTGTGGAGCTGAAAAACGGGGTGGATACAATCACAGCCACCAGCGCGACCCTGGTGAACGCCTCCCTGCTTGAAGCGGCCTTTGCCGATGTTCCGGCGGGAGATTGGGAGGTGACGGTTATCAATGCGCCCGGAATGACCAGCTTCCAGCTGTTGACAGTGGATCCGCTGCCCGGTGTGTTCTGGGTGAGCCAGCCCGTCGTATCCCAGTCCATCAACACCCCTCTGGAACTGACCCTGATGGATGTGGTGGGGGGAATGACCAGCCTGGAGGTGGTGGATTCTGGAGGTACGGCCACCAGCCTCAGCTTCACCTATCCGGCCGCCCAGCAGGCCCAGGCAGTGGCGCCCGCAGGCCTGACGGCGGACAGCTATGACCTCAGAGTCACCACCGGCAATGGCTGCGTGGGGCTGGTCCCGCAGGCCCTGGTGGTATCGGATGCGCTTACGTTGGATCTGACCTCGGTCAGCCCGACGTACATATCCCCCACTGCCGCCACGGAACTGCTCATACAGGCGGCCAACCCGGCCGGCGCGGGTCTGGTCAACTTTTCCGCGGTGCCCGGCGCATATCTGGTTCCCGTGGGGTTCCCGGAAGGCGCGGTTCTACTGGGCGATCTGAAGTACCTATCCCCCGGCTGGATGACGGCCCGGGTTCCCGGCGGATTGAGTTTGGGCGATTACGATCTGGTGGTGGTCAATCCGGATGGCACAACAGGCGTACTTTTAGCGGCCGTTTCCGTGCTGGCTCAGGAGCCGCCGGCCATTACCAAAGTCGTTCCCGGCAATCTGGTGGCGAACTCTGTGAACACCATTACCGTGGAGGGAACCGGCTTTGACACCCTGGATATTGCTGCCGAGGTGTTCTGCATTGACTCCTTTGGCACTCCGGCCACCATGTATGCCACCAGTATCAGCGGCAATGCGACCCAGCTTTCCATGAGCGTGGATGCTTCGGGGCAACTTTCGGGAATGTCCTGCCAACTGGCGGTGATCAACAGTGACGGCGGACGTGGCGAGTACCACAATCTGTCGGTGAGCTCGCCCATCGGATTGATTTCCGATTGGGCTCCCGGACCAGACCTTTTGACTCCGCGGCGGAATCCGGGGCTGGTCACCGTGCCCAATTCCGACGGTACGGCCTGGCTGTATGCTGTTGCGGGTGATACCGGCACGGTCAGTGATTCTGAAGCGCCGGGAACGGTGCTGGCCACGGTTGAGTCAGCATTCATTGGCAAGCACGGCGTGATAGGCGGCTTCCTGTCCGAAGCCGGCACACTGCCCCAGGGAATTACCGGACACGGCACGGTGGCCATCGGTGATTTCATCTACACGGCAGGGGGGCTGAACAGCGCCGGGGTGGTACAGACGGCGGTTTATCGGGCCCAGGTGCAGAAGTCCTCACCCATTGAGACCGTCACCGTCCGGGCCCAGCCCGGTGACGGGGTCAACGGTCTGGGTGCGGGCCGGTGGCACTACACCGTGGCCTCATATTATCCCTCTTCCCATGCCCCCAACCCCAGTGGTGTTTCCCTGCCCGGAGAGGCGGCGCAGATTGTCCTGCCCAACGACCCCCAACTGGCCCAGGTGAGACTGACCTGGAGCCAGGACCCCGATGCGGAAGGCTATCGCATTTACCGCACCTCCACCGCGGACTCCGGCCAGGGGAGCATGGGCTTCCTTGCCGATGTGGTGGGCGGCGCAGTAGTGACCTATCTGGATACCGGCGGCGTGGTTGTTCCGGAGGTAGTGCCCATGGTAGAGGGTTCCCTGGGGGTCTGGCACCGGCCGGATGATACCGGGGCCAGTGCGGCCAGCCTGGTTACTCCGCGGGAGGGCGCAACGGTCTTCGCGGCCCCCGATCCCGATACCGCCGGTGCATTCTTCCTGTACGCCTGCGGGGGACGTGATGAAATTTCAACCGTGCTGGATTCCTGTGAGTACAGCGAGGTTATTGTGGGAGCAGACGGCTCCCAGACCCTCTCGGCATTTACATTGTCCTCACAGGTCCTCAACGCCGCCCGGGCGGACCTGGGGGCCTGGGTGCTGACCAACGATGACATGTCCATCGTTCCCGCCGGTGAGGTGCGGGTGTACCTGGCCGGGGGCACAAACGGAACATCCGTGACCATGGCGGAAACCTTCCAGGTGGGCAATTCAGGAGATATGACGGCAGCGCCGGTGGTTCTGGCGAACTCCGGCAACGCCCATGGCTATGGAACTTTCAAGAACTGGATGTCCATGTTCCTGTACGGCGGGATCAACGGGGTGGCTTCCAACAATGGCAGGTCGGCCGAACTTCATCCCAGTAATTATCCCCAGTTGGACACGGGGGCCTGGAACCTGACGGGTATTCCGCTGATTTATTCCAGAATTTTCGCCGGTGCCGCCGAGTTGCCCGGACTGGCCGTCATGGCCGGAGGACACGATGGCTTCAACACCATCAGCACGGTGGAGATTACAATAAAGTAATGCCGGGCCGAGGGGGTGCGGCCTGTCGGGCAAAACCGCCCCGCCGGAAGTTATTCCGGCGGGGTCCGGCGAAGCACGGGCTGTCTATCGCCTGAATCGCTTCTTGTGTTTAGTTTAAAAATAGTATAAAATTAGTAATGTAGGTCGGTAAGCGAGAAGTAATTTTGTTTAGTATAATTTTTCACCGCGGATATTTTTGTTGAATATCCTCTACATGGGAAAAACCAAAGGGTCCTGACCGCTGCATTCTCTGCAGAAACAACTCGCCTGAACAAGCCGAAAAATGAAACCGATCCATATAAAGCGTTTCTGCACCATATGCTAAACAGTCATTGGAACCCCGCCTTGGATTACAGCCAGGTAGACCCTGCTGCCGGGAAGATGCGGGAAGATGTTCCCCCCACCTGATACCGGTTTTTCCATTGAAAACAGAATGACGATATTAGTCATCGTCCTGCTGGGAGAAAATATCGGTTTAAACCGCCTGATCTTCTCCGAAACGGACTTTGTCGCCGATACAGGCAGTTAAAAATAAATTGGAATCAGAAAAATGAATACAGAAAAAACTATCTCCATTTCATACCGTTTGAACCGGATCGTTCTGATGATCTTTCTGGTGTTCCTGACGATCGGTGGGCTGGTGGCCTTTGGAGAAATGCGCCGAAACAGCATCAATGACCTGAAAACAAAGGCCCTGGAAATGGATGGAGCCGGCGACGGCATCATCAACTCACTGCTTCAGGCCCGCCGCAGGGAGAAGGACTTCCTGCTTCGCCTGGAAATGAAATACATTGAGGACCACCAGAAGGCCATGTCCGAACTGAACCAGAGCCTGGCCTACCTTCAGGGGGCGGCAAGTGATGCCGAAACCCGAAAGGCCGCCGAGGACCTGAAAAAAGCCGCCACGCACTACACCAGCGCCTTTGCCGTGCTGGTAAGCGCACAGCAGAAGCTGGGGCTTTCAGAAAAGGAGGGCTTGCAGGGAGCCTTGCGGGAGGCGGTGCATGATATTGAAACCAGGCTGGAAAAATACAATGTGCCGGAACTGGATATATCCATGCTCACGATGCGGAGGCGGGAAAAGGATTTCATCCTGCGCCTGAACGAAAAATATATTGCTGCGATGCAGGAAGAGCATGAGAAATTCAAAGGCCTGCTGGCCAGGAGTGCCGGAATTTCCCCGGAAGACAAAAGCGAGATCCTGACTTCGCTGAAAAACTATGGCGAAAAGTTTCACGCCTACACCCAAACCGCCCTTCAGCTTGAGGTCGAGAAGAAAACCGTCAGTTCCAGCGCTTCCGAACTGGAGGCCCCGGTGGATTTGATCTCGAAAAAGGCCAACCAGGAAGTTGCACTGGCCAACAGCAAGCTGGAAGCTTCCTGGATACTGATTGCGGTATCCATAGCGGTGGGTTTCCTGGTCATCATGGGGATGGTGTTCTATGAGCGCAACTGGATCATACGGAACTTCCAGGCCGTGGCCTCGCAGCTGACCCAGGCCAATGGCTTCATCCAGTCCGCCACCAGGCAGATGACCGAGGGAAGCCAGAGTCTATCCTCCAGCTCATCCCAGCAGGCGTCCAGCCTGGAGGAGATCTCGGCCTCCATGCAGCAGATGGAATCCATGGTAAAGGAGAGCCTGGAGACCTCCCGTCAGGCCGACAGCGCCGGAGCATCCGCGAGAAGCCAGACCAACTCCGGGGCCTCCGCTGTGGAAAAAATGAAAAAGGCCATCACTGAAATACAGGAGACCTCTTCCCAGACCGCGAAAATCATCAAGACCATTGACGAAATCGCCTTCCAAACCAATCTGCTGGCGCTAAACGCTGCAGTGGAAGCGGCCCGGGCGGGTGAAGCGGGACGTGGATTCGCAGTGGTGGCCGAGGAAGTCCGCAACCTGGCCATCAGGGCTGCCGAGGCCACCCGCAGCACCACCGTTCTGCTGGAATCTTCAAAGGAGAAATCCGATACAGGTGTCTCGGTGGCCATAGAAGTGGAGAACGTGTTTTCTTCCATAAATGCTTCTATCCGGCAGGTGACGGATCTGGTCCAGAACACGGCCAGCGCCACCGAGCAGCAGTCCAAAGGCATCCAGCAGGTCAACTCCGCCATGCGTCAAATGGATTCGCTGACCCAGAGCAACGCGGCCAACGCCGAGGAGTATGCCGCCACCAGCGAGGAGCTGGCCGCGCAGATCATGCAGCTCAGCGAGGTAATCGTGCATGTGAACAGAATTGTCGGTGGCAACATCCAGGCCGCCTCTTCGAATGGAGAAGACGACCTGAACACAGACTACTCCCTGGAGCAAAGGCATACCCTGCAGATCGGCGGATAGCCGTGATCGTATAATTGGCGTTGAACTGTACGCCCCCGTCCCTGAGCGGACGGGGGCTTTTTTTTGCCGGGGGTTATTCCGGCGGGGTCCAGCGCAGCACGGGCTTGCGGGCGGCCCTTGTCTCGTCCAGGCGGGTCCGGGGGGCGCTGTGGGGGGCGGTCTTGACCAGCTCGGGGTTGGTGTCGGCTTCGGCCAAAATGGCCTTGATCGCTTCCACAAACCGGTCCAGCTCGGCGCGGGGCTCCGATTCGGTGGGCTCAACCATCAGTGCGCCGGGGACAGTGAGCGGGAAGTACACCGTGGGAGGATGAAACCCGTAGTCCATCAGCCGCTTGGCCAGCTCCATGGTGTTGATCCCACCGTGGGTGGCCAGACCCTCGTCGCTGAACACCACCTCGTGCAGGGTGGGGGCCTCGGTGGATGCCTTGAGCACGCCCTTGAGCATATGGCGCAGGTAGACCGCGTTGAGTACGGCTGTTTCCGTCATTTCCCGCAGTCCCGCCGGCCCCATGGCCAGGATGAACGACAGCGCCCGTACCATGATGCCCACATTGCCATGGAAGGTGGCCACCTTGCCGATGCTTTGCGGGGCGTTCCATTCCAGGCGGTAGGAGGGCTCCTTCCCCCCGCTATCTTTCTCCCCGCCCTCCTTTACAACCCGCGGCACGGGCAGGAAGGGTTCCAGTTCGGCGGTGCACAGGCAGGGCCCGGCCCCGGGCCCGCCTCCGCCATGGGGGGTGGAAAAGGTCTTGTGCAGGTTAAGGTGGATCACGTCCATGCCGTAATCGGCGGGGCGGGTTATCCCCACCTGCGCGTTCATGTTGGCTCCGTCGCAGTATATGTATCCGCCCTTGGCGTGTACGATTTCCGCGATGCGCACTATCTCCGGCTCAAATACCCCCAGGGTATTGGGATTGGTGAGCATCAGGCCCGCCACCTCGGTGTCCATCATTTCGGCCAGGTGCGCGGTGTCCACCGTGCCCTTGGCGGGGCCGTCCTTGATGCTGCGCACCTCGCGCACCTGGAATCCGGCCAGATGTGCGCTGGCCGGGTTGGTGCCGTGGGCGCTGTCGGGCACCAGCATGTAGCGCCGGTGCTCTCCCCGGGCCTCCAGGGCCGAGCGGATAAGCAGCACCCCGGTAAGCTCCCCCTGGGCTCCGGCCGCCGGTTGCAGGGTCCCGGCGGCGAAGCCGGTGATCTCCTTGAGCGCCTCCAGCAGAATGTGCATCAGCTCCAGCAGGCCCTGGGAGAGCCCGTCGGGCTGCAGGGGATGCATTCCGGTGAAGCCGGGCAGGCGGGCCACTGTCTCGTTGATGCGGGGGTTGTACTTCATGGTGCACGATCCCAGGGGATACATGGCTGAATCTATGGCCACATTGTACATGGACAGCCGGGTGAAATGCCGCACCACGTCGAACTCGGATAGCTGGGGCAGGCGCTCCAGCCCGTCCTGGCGCAGGCTGGCGCCGGGCATGGCCCGGGCCGGGTCCTGTTCCGGCACGTCCAGGGGCCGGAAGGCCACCCCACTGTGTCCGTGGCGGGGGTATTCAAAACTGAGCGGCTCGTGCTTGAAGCTACCCGTGGGGCGGCGCGCCGGCTGGGGGGTCTGTGTTTTTTCCTGGCTCATTTTCCCTCCTCCCGCAAGGCAGCCAACAAAGCGTCGATTTCTTCGCGGCGGCTGGTTTCGGTTATGGCCACCACCAGCAGCCGGTCCGCATCCGGCGGTCCCCCGCCGGGTTTCAGCAGCCGGGCCGCGTCCAGCCCCGGCAGTACGCCCCGCTTCAGGCAGCCATGCACTATGTCGGCGGCGGGCCGGGGGCAGGTCAGTGTGATCTCGTTGAACACCGGTCCGCCGAAGGTCTCCCGGTATCCCGTCAGGCCGGCCAGGCCCCCGCGGAAATAACCCAGGTGCGAAACGTTGCGCCGGCCCGTTTCCAGCAGGCCCTCCCGGCCCAGCAGGGTCAGGTTTATCAGCGCGGTCAGCATCACCAGGTTCTGGTTAGTGCAGATATTGCTGGTGGCCTTCTCCCGGCGGATGTGCTGTTCACGGGTGGCCAGCGTGAGTACGAAGCCCCTCTCGCCGTGGGTGTCCACGGTCTCCCCGGCGATGCGTCCGGGAAGCTGCCGCTTGAACTCGTCGCGGGCCGCCATGAATCCCAGGTAGGGACCGCCAAAGTACAGGGGCACGCCGAAGCTCATGGCCTCCCCCACCACGATATCCGCCCCGGCCGCCCCGGGGGGTTCCAGCAGGGCCAGGCTCAGCGCCTCGTTCACCACCACAATCAGCAGGGCTCCGGCGGAGTGGGCCGCCTCGGCCAGGGGCGCCAGGTCCTCCACCACGCCGAAGAAGTTGGGCTGCTGCACCACCACGCAGGCCACGTCATCTCCCAGAGCGCTTTTCAGGGCTGCGGCGTCCACCCGTCCGGAGCTTCCCGGGGCTCCCCCTCCCTCCAGGCCCAGGGTGTCCAGCTCCAGGCCCATGAAGCGGGTGTGGGTGCGCACGACTTCGCGGTACAGGGGGTGGAGCGACTGGGCCAGCAGCACCCGCTGGCGTCCATTCTTCAGCCGGTCGGCCATCAGCACCGCCTCGGCGCAGGCGCTGGCTCCGTCGTACATGGAGGCGTTGGCCACCTCCATTCCGGTGAGCATGGTCATGAAGGTCTGGAACTCGAAAATCGCCTGGAGAGTCCCCTGGCTGATTTCCGGCTGGTAAGGGGTGTAGGCGGTGAGAAACTCCCCCCGCTGCAACAGACTGTCGGCCACCAGGTACGAGGCGTGCCGGTAGGCGCCGGCTCCCAGGAAGGAGTTCAGGGCATGGCCCTGGTCCAGGTTCTTTTCCGAAAGCTGCCGGAACAGGTCCAGCTGTTCGTCCTCAGCCAGCGGGCCGGGAACTTCCAGGGAACGCTTGTATTGCAGCTGTTCCGGGATGCTCCGGAAAAGCTCTCCGATCTCCGGGATTCCCATTTGCCGCAGCATGTCCTCCCTGACGGGCGCGTTGTTGGGTATGTATCGCATTTCACTCCTGGTGGGGGTCTGCGAGTTTTCGTTTCCGGGACCGGTCTCCGGCTTTTCCGGCGGCGAAAACTGGTTGATCTGTTGAATCCTGACTGTTATTTCCTATCATAATCCTGTAACAACGTGGAGGGGGAGTTAATTTATTTGACCCTGATATTTTGGCCCGAAACCGCGTGATGCGGGTTTGAGAGAACGGTTGCAAGAAAGACAGGCGTCAGGAAAGCAGGCCCAAAAAAGCAGGCGCGGAGCAAGGAAATTCATGGGAAACAAGGTTTCAACCAAGGAGCTGGGGCTGGTCCTCGGAGCAAAGCTGCTCAACGTGGAGGACCTGCATTACGGACTGTGGGGCAAGGATCTGGAGTTGAGGCTGGGCAACCTGCCCGAGGCCCAGCAGCGCTACACGGATTTTCTGCTGGGGCATATCCCCAAGGGAGTGAAAACCGTGCTGGACGTGGGCTGTGGCACCGGGCACGTCTCGCGGATTCTGCTGGAAAAGGGCTATCAGGTGCAGGCCATCTCACCCTCGCCGGAGCTGTCCAAGCTGGTGCGGGGCCGGCTGGGGCCGGAGTTTCCGCTCCATGAGACCACCCTGGAAGGCTTCGGCACGGACAGCCGGTTCGATCTGATTCTGTTCAGCGAGAGCTACCAGTATATCCCGCTGGAAAACTCCTTTGCCCAGGCCCGCGCCCTGCTCAATCCGGGCGGGCATGTGCTGATCTGTGACTTTTTCCGCACGGATGCCCCCGGCAAGAGCCCCATCCGCGGCGGGCACGACTGGCGCAAGTTCCAGGACGCCCTGGCCGCCCAGCCCTTTGAGGTGGTGAGCGACGAGGACATCACGGCCCTGACCGCGCCCAATATGGACCTGGTGGATAACCTGCTGCGCGATTATGCCGTGCCGGTGTGGGAGGCCGGGGCCTATTACATGAAGGCCAACCGCCCCTGGCTGGCCAGATTGCTCTCATGGGTGTTCCGCAAGCGGATTGACAGGCTCCAGCACAAGTACTTTTCGCACCAGCGCACCGGAGAGGCCTTCGCCCGCTTCAAGACCTACCACTGCATACTGCTGAAGCTGAAGGGCTGAAGTTGAAGGGCTGCAGTTGAAGGGCTGGATCATCCGGGTGGGTCGGGGCAAGCGGGCCGCGCTAATAATCCCTGCGGCCAAAATGAAACCAATCCTTCCGGGCTGCGTGTTATTTTTGATATTGTTGAAAATGGTGCTCCCGCCAGGACTCGAACCCAGAACTAAGCATTAGGAA
>JAOUPZ010000352.1 GCA_029879595.1 Deltaproteobacteria bacterium
CTGGGGGCCCTGGATTCCTTCAGCCGCACGCTAAACATGCCCGCGGGGTTTCCGCGCCAGCTGGAACTTCTCAAGGCCGCCCATACCCTGCCCTTTGATGTGGGGCGGGTGTCCTGCCATGATTCCCGGGGGCAGCCCGTGACCCGGTATTTCCTCAACGGCGCCCGTCTCGGGCTTCCCGGCGAGCTGCGCGGTGAGCTGCGCGACCTTCTGCGGAGGCCACGGGCCGCCCTGGCCGGCATCGGCGAGGTTCTCAAAAGACATCTGCGCAAAAGTGAATCCCTGGTGATGTCGGGCGAGGAACGGGTGCTTTATCATGGCCCGTCACCCCTGGTGCTCATCATGGGCGGCAGGTACTACCCCGGGCTGGGGGATACTGTGCCCCAGGGCCGGCAGGGCGACGGGCTGCTTCAGGTGGGCTGGATAGAATCGGAGGGCCTGCTGGGCGGGGTGCCCCGCCTGATCAGCCTGCACCTGCCCTGGCCGCTGCGCCGCAGGCTCAGCCGCTGGCGCAGTCTGGAGTATTTTTCCGTGGCCCCCGACTCCGGCCGGTGTTCCCTGGAGCTGGACGGGCAGCCGGCGGGATACCTGCCCGCGGAGTTCAGCATGGAGCGCAAGGCCCTGCACCTGATCGTGGAGCCCGTGGCGGCCAGGCTGGGCGAGCGGGTGGAGTCCCTGGCCGGCAGGATGAAGGAAAAGGGCCTTGTCGGATCGGCCATGGGCAGAAACAGCGCCTGAGCCGTCTGCTTCCGGGTGGGGTTACTGCTCCGCCGCGGTTCCCCGCATTTTCTCCAGTTCCGAGGCGGCGGACTCCCATTCGGTCACTGTTCTTTCCAGCAGTTTCTTCTTTTTCCGCTGTTCCTCCTGCTCGCTCTGCACCTGCTCCCAGGGGGTTTCCTTGTAGTAGTCGTCATCGGCGAAGCGGGTTTCGGCCTGCTGCAGGTCCTGTTCCAGCTGCTCCACCTCGCGCTCCAGGCGCCGGACGTTCTTTTTCAGCTTTTCCAGGGCCTTGCGGTTTTCCTTGCGGTCCCGGTAGGCCTGCCCCCCGGATGCAGCGGCACCGGATGTCCTGTCGCCGGAAGTTTCGGAGCGGCCGTTGCCGCCGGTCTGGCGGGCCGTTTCCGCGTCCAGGTAGTCTGCGCCCTGGGCTGCCAGATAGTCCTCGTAGTTGCCGTGGTGGTCCTCCACCTCCTGGCCGTTGAGCACCAGCACCCGCCGGGCCACCGAGGAAACAAAGTGCCGGTCGTGGCTGACAAACAGCAGGGTCCCTTCATATTCGGACAGGGCCTTCATCAAGGCCTCCCGTCCTTCCAGGTCCAGGTGGTTGGTGGGTTCGTCCAGGATCAGCAGATTGGGCTTTTCCACCATCAGCGCGGCTAGCAGCAGCCGGGCCGCCTCGCCCCCGCTCAGGGCACTCACCTTTTTTTCCGCGTCGTCTCCGGAAAACAGCACCCGCCCCAGCATCCCCCGGATGGTTCCGATGGTTTCGGCGGGGGCGCGTGAGTGCAGCCAGGAGTAGACATCGCCGCTGTTGCCCAGAATCTCGCGATGGTCCTGGGCGAAGTATCCGGGGTGCACCTCATATCCCAGGCCGGCCTGCCCGCCGTCGGGGCGGACCCGCTCCATGATGATCTTGAGCAGGGTGGATTTGCCCACTCCGTTGGGACCGACCAGGGCCACCTTTTCGCCCCGTTCCACGGTAAACCCGATTCCGTCCAGCACGGCCCGGCCATCGTAGCTCTTGCGAAGATCCTTCACCCGCAGTACCTCGCGGCCGGAATGGCGGCGGGGCTCGAACCCAAAGGAAGGAAAGCGCCGCGAGGAACGCCTGATTTCCGGAAGGTCGGCCTCCATGCGCTCCACCTGCTTCTTGCGCGACTGGGCCTGGCGGGCCTTGGTGGCCTTGGCCTTGAACCGGGTGATGAACTTCTCCATGTCGGCGATTTTTTCCTCGGCGCGGGCAATCTCCACTTCTTTCTGCTCCGCCGCCAGGGCCTTGGCCGCCTCGAACTTGTCGTAGTTCCCCTTGTAGATTTTCAGCTGGTGATAATCCACATCGACTATCTGTCCGCAGACGGCGTTGAGGAAATGCCGGTCATGGGAGACCACCACGAAGGCCCCTGAGAACGACCGCAGGTATTCCTCCAGCCAGCGGATGGAAACGATGTCCAGGTGGTTGGTGGGTTCGTCAAGGAGCAGCAGGGCGGGCTCCATGAACAGTGTCTGGGCCAGCAGCACCCGCAGCCGGTATCCCCCGGAAAGCTCCTTCATCAAACGGGTGTGTCTCTCCTGGGGCAGGCCCAGGCCCTCCAGCAGAATCCCGGCGGTGGTTTCCGCCTCGTAGCCGTGGGTATCGGCGATCACCGTTTCCAGTTCGGCCAGCCGCTGGCCCCGCTGTTCCTCCGCGGCTTCTCCCGTGGCCTCCTCCTCCAGCAGCCGGTGCTTTTCACGCAGGGCCTCCCAGAGCCGGGGGCGCCCCCGGATGACCGTATCGAGCAGGGTCTCCTCGTCATAGCTGAAGTGATCCTGGCCCAGGGTGCCGATGGCCAGATCGTTGGGGATGGAAACCGTGCCCGATTCGGGGCGAAGCTCTCCGCTGAGCAGACGCAGCAGGGTACTCTTGCCGGTGCCGTTGGCTCCTACCAGCCCGTAGTGCCCCTGGGGCGCAAGCTGCCAGCTGGCGTTCTCGAACAATACCTGGGTGCCGAAGCCCATGGTGACTTCAGACAGGGAGATCATCGTGGGGGTTTACTCCGGGGTGGCGGCCCCTTCAAGGCGGTCCAGAGAGCGCCGGGCCCGCTTGGCCCTACGGGCCAGCACCAGCACATACAGGCCGAAGGTTACGATCCATATGCCATAGGCGGCGAACACATATTCAAAGTTCTTGGGCATGGTGTCCTGTTCCGTGTGTTTCAGCGGTATTTCAGATTTTCTTCCCGGCGGGGCGGCCCTGCCGATTTATTGTGTTCCCAGATTATCACGGGCTTTTCCCCAGGGCAAAACCGTCCCGGAAAAAAAACTCTTCCCAAGGTCATTTGAAAAACCCCAACCCCTGGGCTCCTCCCCGCATTGCATGGAGAGGGAGGAGTGTATGGCCTCACCCGGCTCCTGGCGGAGCCACCCTCTCCCATGGTGAGAGGGTATGAAAGGAGGCAGACAGTTTCACCTCTCCCCTGTGCTGATGGTTTTCATCGGCAAGCTATGCTCACGGCGGAGAGGGGGAGCATTGGCTTGCTGGTTCGGTTCTGAAAACCGTCCCCCTGCACAGTGCTGCTGGTTCGCATCGACCAGCGATGCTCACAGTGGGTGACCGGCGTAGCCGAGGGGGGTT
>JAOUPZ010000353.1 GCA_029879595.1 Deltaproteobacteria bacterium
AAGTACTGCCGGCTGTAGTTTATATCCGGGGGCAGTACCTGGATGTCCATCTCCCGGCAATCCGCGATGAAGCTCACCACCTTGTCGGTGTTGTCCATATCGCTTGACAGGAGCGCCGCCATGAACTCCACCGGGTAATGGGCCTTCAGATAGGCGGTCTGATAGGCGATCAGACCGTAGGCCGCCGAGTGCGACTTGTTGAACCCGTAGCCGGAGAAGTAATCGATCTTCTCGAAGATCTCCTCGGCCTTTTCCTGATCGACTTCCCGCTCCACGCAGCGGGCGACGAACTGCTCGCGCTGGCTGGCCATCTCCTCGGGGATTTTCTTCCCGATGGCCCGGCGCAAAAGATCTGCCTCTCCCAGGGAGTAGCCGGCCATCACACGGGCCGCTTCCATGACCTGCTCCTGGTAGGCCATCACGCCGTATGTCTCGCTGAGCACCGGCTCCAGCAGCGGGTGCATGGGCTCGTAGGGCTGGCCGTTCTTGCGCTTGACAAAGTCGTCCGTCATCCCGGAGCCCAGCGGCCCGGGGCGGTACAGGGCCAGAATGGCCACCAGGTCCTCGAAGCGCTCCGGCTTCAGGTCGCCCAGCAGGCGGCGCATCCCCCCGGATTCCAACTGGAACACTCCGGTGGTATCGGCCCGGCTGAGCAGGGTGTAGGTTTCCCTGTCGTCAAGGGGCACCGAGTCTATATCCAGCGGCTCCTGCCCTGGCTGGAGGTTGCCGTTGATGAGCTCCATCGCATCCTTGATGATGGTCAGGTTGAGCAGCCCCAGAAAGTCGAACTTTACCGCGCCCTGCATCTCGGCGGATTTCATGGAATATTGCGACTGGATGCCGCCCTCGTTTTTCGACGAGGTGCATACCGGCATTATCTCCTGGATGTCCGCATCCATGATGATCACCCCGGCGGCGTGGGTGGACAGGTTGGAGTTCAATCCCTCCAGGGCCTTGCCGCAGGCAATCAGGGTCTGCTCCTCCTGCTCCCCTTCCCGTTCCATGCGGGCCAGCTCAGGCTCCAGGTCAATGGCTTCCTGCAGGGTGATCCCCAGCTTGTCGGGGATGAGCTTGGCGATCTTGTCGGCATGGGAATAGGGAAAGCTGAGCACCCGGGCCACGTTGCGCAAGGCGGCCTTGGCCCCCAGGGAGCCGAAGGTGGAAATCTGGCAGACCTTCTCCGAGCCGTATTTGTCGCGGACGTGCTCAATCACCCTTTCACGGCCCTGGACGTCGAAGTCGATGTCGAAGTCCGGCAGGCTCACCCGCTCCGGATTGAGAAAGCGCTCGAACAGCAGCCCGTGGTGGATGGGGTCCAGGTCCGTGATGCGCAGGGCATAGGCCACCAGGGAGCCGGCGCCGGAGCCTCTTCCGGGACCCACACGCACATTGTGGTTCTTGCCCCAGTTGATGAACTCGGCCACGATCAGGAAATAGCCGGCATAGTTCATCTTGCAGATGACGTCCAGCTCGAACTGCAGCCGCTCATCATAGCCGGCGCGGAACCCGTCCCGGTCCTCCTGCGGGATGCCGTAGCGCTCCACGATGTTTTTCAGGCGCTGCTCCAGCCCCTGGGCCGCTTCCTTGCGCAACCAGTCGTTAACCGTGAATTCAGGGGGAATCTCATAGCGCGGCAGATAGAAGGTATTGCATGAGAGATCCAGGTCGCACTGCTCTGCGATTTTCACCGTGTTTTCCAGGGCTTCCGGGGGAAAGCCGGCCAGCGTTTCCCGCATCTCGTCCAGGTTTTTCAGGTGCAGGTTCTTATCCGAATAGGGCTCGGTGTCATAGTCGGTGACCTTGCGCTGCCACCCTATCAGCTGCAGCAGGTAGTGGGGATAGCCCTCATCCGGGTTGAGGTAGTGGCAGTCGTTTGTGCCCACCAGGGGCAACCCCTCCAGGCGGGCAATCTCCACCAGAGTCGGGTTCAGTTCCTTTTCCTCGGGCAGCCCGTGGTTTTGCAGCTCCACATAGAACCGGCCGTCGAAGACCTGTCCATACCAGTGGGCGGCCTCC
Source organism: Deltaproteobacteria bacterium (assembly GCA_029879595.1). Taxonomy (GTDB): domain Bacteria; phylum SAR324; class SAR324; order SAR324; family JACQKK01; genus JAOUPZ01. The sequence continues at coordinate 2,017 of JAOUPZ010000353.1, forward strand.
CGGGCGGCGGCCAGGGGGTCATCGCCCTCCAGTTGGGGCATGGGCCTGATCAGGGGGCGGCTTATCACCCCGGACAGGCACGCGCTCAAGGCAATCAGCCCCTCGTTATGCTGCTCCAGCAGTTCGCGGTCCAACCGGGGCACACCATAGTACTTGCCTTCGAGAAAGGCCAGCGAGGACAGACGGATCAGGTTCTGGTAGCCGATGCGGTTCTGGCACAACAGCACCAGGTGCATGGCATTGGGCCCCGGACGGTCGTATTTGCGGTTATGCCGGGAGTCCACCGCCACATAGGCCTCCATGCCGATGATGGGCTTTAACCCGGCCTTCTTCATGACCCCGAAGAACTCCACGGCCCCGAACAGATTGCCGTGATCGGTAAGCGCGCAGCCGTCAAAGCCGCGCTCCTTCAGGGCCGCAGGCAGGCTCTTCAGGCGGATGGCGCCGTCCAGCAGCGAGTACTGTGAATGAAGATGCAGGTGTGTGAAAGAGGTACTCATTTATCTGATCTGGCGCCTTCCCTGGCCCTTGCCCGGAGGGTTTTCCGGCCTGGCTGTCTGGTGTCCCGTGCCCACCCCATAAAGTATGGACCGGCACTGGTAAAGATTACCAGAAAGCACCCCGGAGGAAAAGAAAAGCCGTGCTCCGGCCGATGCCCGGCGGGCGGTTTTTTCACATGGCGGCCCTGCCGGATGCTGCCGGGGCTTCGCCCCCTGGGTCCATTAACGCATGAGAAGGGTCTGCACTTCCCCGGATATTCCGTGGCAGGGCCCGCTGGCCAGGGCCAGCGCCGCCAGCAAAATCGCCTGTTTCATGATCTGCTCCTCACCTGCCCGGGCCGGACTACCGGTCAGTGGCTTGATCCCCGGGGCGGTCAGTTCCGGTTCAGGGTGAACCGGCCCGTGCAGGTGGCCACTGTCCGTCCCATCATGGTTTCCCGGACGGTAATGTACAGTGGCCCCTGGAGCGGCCCCTGGAGCGGCCCGTCGGCAGCGGGCGTCTTGAGCTGAATTTCCACCGAGTACAGTCCAATGGTCGCCCCCAGGTCAAACACGGTATCCTTGCCGGCCCGGGCCGGAATGACATTGCCCTCCATGGTTTCCGTCCGGGCTCCGCACAGGTCCAGGCCTTCCAGGAAAAGAACACCCGGCGCGCCGCCTCCGCTGCCGGCCGGCATGGCCAGCTTCAAGGCCCCTGACTTTTCCTGGAGTTCCCAGGCGCCGTTCCACTGGCCCGCCAGGGGGTCTGCCGGGGTGCTGTTACGGTCACAACCCCCCAAAACTCCCCCGGCTGTCAGAGCCGCCAGGACT
>JAOUPZ010000354.1 GCA_029879595.1 Deltaproteobacteria bacterium
CACACCTGGGCGAGCTGACCGGGTGTGCCATTGCGGGTGTTCCCGAGGCGGTGGACGGCTGCGGGTTCCCCCAGTGGGCGATCAGTCTGCGGGGGCTGGCGGCGGCGGTGGCCCGCCTGTCCGACCCGGAGGGCTGCGGCTTCCTGGGCGAGGCCCGCCGGGGGGCGCTGCTCAGGATCGGCAGGGCCATGGCCGCGGAGCCATTTTTCGTGGCGGGCACGGACCGGCTCTGCACGCTGCTGGCCAGGGAAACGGCAGGGCGCGTGCTGGGCAAGACCGGGGCCGAGGGCGTTTATGCCGCCTGGCTGCCGGGAAGCGGCCTGGGCCTGGCCCTCAAGGCCGAAGATGGTGCCGAGAGAGGAAGGGACGTGGCGCTGCTGTCCCTGCTGCGGGGATTGGATGCGCTGGATGAAACAGCCCTGGCAGGCGAGAGCCCCCTGGCGCGTTTTCACTCCCCGCGGCTGCGCAACTGGGCCGGCCGGGAGGTGGGCCAGATCCGCCTCGCGCCGGATCAGGGACTATAAGCCATCTCGAAATAAGCAATTTGGGGGCTTTGCCCCCCGTTTTTGCCCCTGGGCAACTTCAGCCCCAGCAGGGGCCGGCACTCTAGACCGCTGCCCCCCGCACCTGCTTTACCGGAGCAGAAAAAATTATGCCATTGTATTAATGGCTGTTACTGAGGTGAAGGGGTTCACCAACCCCTTCCGGGGGGTGCCGGGGGGCAGCGATTACCGGCCCGCCGGAGGCATAATATTTTTTTGAGATAGCTTCTATAAAACAACAGGGAGAACCATACCGTGACCTTTCCCGTAGGTGAACTGCTGATACTGGGCTTCAGGGGCTGCTCACCGCCCTCATGGCTGGAGGAGTTCGCCGCGGCGTTTGGTCTGGGGGGGGTGATCCTGTTCGACTATGACGCCAAAAGCGGGGAGTACGGGCGCAACGTGGAGAGCCCCCGGCAGGTGGCCCGACTCTGCGCCGGGCTGGCCGCGCTCCGCACCCCCTCCCCCGGCCAGGACAGGCCGGCCCTGGGGCCGCTGGTATTCGTGGATCAGGAAGGGGGGCGGGTGCGCCGCCTCAAGGACAAACTGGGGTTCGCCCCCCTGCCCTCGGCCCGCGAGTTTGCCGGGCTGCCCCGCGGGGAACGGCTGGCCCTGGCCGGGGCCGCCTTCAGCGAGATGAAGGCCCTGGGCATACACTACGACCTGATGCCGGTGGCCGACCTGAACCTCAATCCCGCCTGTCCGGATATCGGGGCCCTGGACAGGTCTTACGGCGCGGAGCCGGAAGCAGTGCGGGAGAACGTGGAACTGCTCAGCGAGGCGGCCCGCCGGGCCGGGCTGGGTCTGTGCCTGAAGCATTATCCCGGACTGGGCGGGGCCGAGCGCAACAGCCACCATGAACTGACCGACATCAGCGGCACCGTCAATGCGGAGCAGCTGGAGTTGTTCCACAGCCTGGGAGAAGGGCTGTCCGGTCAGGCCGTGCTGGTCAGCCATGGCATGGCCGACGAGCTGGAACCCGGCGTGCCGGCCTCCCTGTCGCCCGCCGCCCTTACTCCCTTGCGGGCCCGGCTGCCCGAAGCCCTGCTTATCTCCGATGATCTCCAGATGCAGGGCCTGCAAAAGTTCTGCTCAACGCTGGAGGCCTTGCGCCGCGGGCTGGCCGCCGGACTGGACATGCTGCTGTTGGGCAACAACCTGCTGGATGAGTCGGAGCAGCTGCCGGCCCTGGCCGCCACGCTGGCCCAGGACATCCTGGTGGATGATTCCATGGCCCAGAGGGCGGAGGAATCCCTGAAACGGATCAGGGCCCGCAAGGAGGAGTTTCTGGGCGCGGCGCAGAACCGCCGGGAAGATTAAGCATGGATGAAACTGCCAAAATGAAGCCCCCCGTGGAAGCAGGCCGGCAAGCCGGGCCGGGGTATGACTACCTGCTGGTGGACGTGGACGGCACCCTGCTGGACAGCAGCGGGCGGATGTCGGAGCGCACCGGCCGGGCCCTGCACCGGGCCGCCGCCGCGGGAATGCAGCTTGTGCTGGCCACGGGCCGCACCTGTTCCTCGCTGTCCCGGATAACCTCCGGTCTGGGCCTGCCGCCGTTTCACCTGGTGGCCAGCGGGGGGGCGCTGGCCCTGGACAGGGGGGGCAATCTGCGCCATGCCGAATACATGCCCGACGGACTGTGGCGCGAGGTCTCCCGGGCTCTGGCGGACGAGGGTTTGAGCGTGGTGGTGTTCTCCCACCGCCCCCCGGAGCCTTTGCTGTCCTGCGTGCAGTCAGTTGCGGGCGACCCGCACTTCGAGGCCTACCTGGCCCGCAACCCGCCCTCGGCCCTCCTGGAACGCAGGGTGCTGCCGGATCTGCCCGGCGCGGAGCTAAGCCATGTGGTGGAAGTGGCGGCGCTGGGACGGGGCCCCGATTTTGACCAGGCCTCCCGGCGTTTGCTGGCGCGCTTCGGCGGGCGTACCAGTTGCCATAACATGCAGCTTTTCATCAACGGGGAATATGGGCGGATCACCGAGTTTTTCGCGCCTGGGGTTTCCAAGTGGAAGAGCTTCCTGGCTCTGTGTCCCGGGGCCGCCGCCCGTCCGGAGCGGGTGATCGCCGTGGGAGACGAGGCCAACGACCTGGAGATGGTGCGGGGCGCCGGGCTGGGCATTGCCATGGGAAATGCCATCGGCCTGCTGAAGGAAGCCGCCGACATGGTGACGGCGGATCATGACAGCGACGGGGTGGCCCTGGCCCTGGAGAGGGTGTTGGACGGCGGCTCCTTCCCGGCATGATGTTGTTCCGGCTGAGCATGTGATAATAATTCTAATTGTTTCGCCCATCCGCCTGTCCGCCTGAGGGCTTGTTCTCCCGCCATGTGGGGGCTCCGGGTCCCGGCATTCCGGCCAGAGCGGGAGGGCTTGTCTTTGGACCATCTGTTTTCCGGGGGCGTTTGCTGTCCATGCCGCCTGTTCTGGCAGGCTCATCCCGGCGCTTGAACCTTTAACAGCGGGTGTCCGAACATGCCGTTGCCGCTTCGGCTGAAATTCTGCCCGGTCAGAAGGCCGCTCCTCTTGCTGGCGGCCGGGCTGACTTTTGTGTTTGCGCTCTGTAAAGGGCCTGAGCCCCTGCGGGCCCTGGAGCTATACGCCCTGCAAAGCCCGGACTGCGGGGAGAAGGTGGGGCTGATCGTCGGAGCGGACAGGGACAAGGTGTATCTGCTGGAACTGTCGGGTCGGCTGGAGGTCATCGGACGCCGCAAGGTGGACCGCATTCTGGTGTACAACACCCACGACAACCCGGTAACCTCGCTGGACCTGGCGG
>JAOUPZ010000065.1 GCA_029879595.1 Deltaproteobacteria bacterium
CCAGGGCCTTTCGCTGATCCTGGGCGCCGACCCGGATTGTCATAATCTCAGAATTAACCTGGAAGGACCCCTTTGATCAATGACCGCCCTATGTCCTTTCCTGGACTATCTTGCTGACCTCCTTGATATCACGCAGACGGGCGATGACAGTGCGGAAGACCTTGGGCGAAATGGACTCGGTATGCACCCTGATATCAGGCAAGGCCACTCCGGGAATCCTTTTCAACCCAATATCCATTATGTTCACGTTAAGATCGCGCATCACCTTGCTGACCTTGTAGAGCACTCCGGGCCGGTCCTTGGAAAGGCTGATGCTGAGCCTGTGCTCGACGCTGCTTTCATCGGCTTCCCAGCCCACCAGGATGAAGGATTCCGGAGAGACGTCCTCCATGGCCTCGCACTGGGCGCGGTGTATTACCAGCCCCTTGCCGGAGCGGACGCCCGCGATGGCGTCGCCAGGCAGTGGAGAACAGCAGTTGCCCAGGCTGATGAATCCCTCCTCGGTGCCCTTGATGGTCACCAGGGGCGCGCCCTCCTTGCGGATCGGCCTGATAAAGCGGCGCAGCAGTGATTTTTCCTCGGTTTCGGCAAGCCGTGAAAGTTCCTTTCTGGTCAACAGCCCGTGCTCTTCCAGGAACCTCCTGGAGCTGATCTTCTGGGTGCCCACATGCTGATAGAACCTGGCCAGGGAAAGCTTGCGCTTTTTCAAGGCGGATTTCATTTCCGGCCTGCGCTCCATTTCCTCGGCCGACCTTTCCAGCCGGGCCAGTTCCGCGGCGAACATCCGCCGACCCACCTCCTGGGCCCGCAGATTGGCCTGGGCGTTAAGGTAGCGGCGCACGGCCAGCTTGGCGCGGGTGGTGGTGACATTTTCCAGCCAGGAATGATTGGGAGATACTTCCCCGCTGGTAATGATCTTCACCACATCGCCATCGGCCAGTTCGGTGAACCGCCCCACCTTGCGCCCCCCGACCAGGGCCCCCGAACAGCGCATCCCCAGGTCGGTGTGAATGGCAAAGGCCATGTCCAGCACCGTGGCCCCTTGTGAAAAACCCAGCAGGTCGCCCTTGGGTGTGAACACCTGGAGCGTCTCCATCTGGGCATAGCGGAGCACGTCCTCCATGCGCAGGTCGTCGTTGTCGCCCGAATAGTGATCCAGCAGATCCAGGTAGCTTTGGTAGTATTTCACCAGATCCTCGTTGCTGCCCTGCTTTTTGGCCAGTATCCCATGGGCGTTGACCTGTTCCATTTCCGAGGAAACGATGACGACCTGCATGCGATTGCGTCCGATGAAGATTTCCGAGTGCAGGCCCTGGTACCGGTTGGGTTTGGGATTGCTGATATAGTCCTTGATGCTGTTGGCCACCACCCGGCAGTTCATGTGCAGGGCCCCCAGGGCGCGATAGCAGTCTTCCGGCCCGGGCACCCGCACCCGGAATCCCGTCAGGGCCCGTTCCAGCGGCTTGTCGTCGAATATGAAATCGGAAATCTGCCGGTATACCGGCTCAATGGTCACCTTGGTGCGCTTGAGCCCGCCCAGGTGTTTTTCCAGCATTCCGATTATGCTTCGCGCCTTGGGCTGTTCGGCCTGAATGAATTCCTTCAGGTCCTGCAGAATGTGCTTGAACCGCTTGGGATACATATAACGGAAGGCCAGCGCCGTCAGTTCGTCGCTGATATTCTGCATTCCCAGCCGCTGGGCCATGGCCACATACACATTCATGGTTTCCATGCTTATCTGGCGCTGGCGGTTCCGCCGGAGGAAGCCCAGGTCGCGCATGTTGTCCAGCCGGTCCAGGATCTTCACCTCCAGGGTCCGCAAATCCCTGACCGTGGAGGAGATCAGCTTGCGGTAGGTGGCCACGGAGGCTCCCTGGCTGCCCTTCTGCGGGGCCTGCTCCTTGGTCAGGCCATCCACCACGTCCGCCAGCCAGTCCCCGTAGGAGTCCTTCATCTCCTCCTTGGTGACCTCTGTATCCTCAATGACATCGTGCAGCAGGGCGATAATCGCCGTCTCCACGTCCAGACCCGCCTCGGCCGCCATCAGGGCCACCCGGGCGGGGTGCATGATGAAGGGCTCACCGGATTTGCGGGACTGCTCACGGTGATGGAATTCGGCGTCCTCGAAGGCTTTTTTCAAAAGGGGGAGCCGGGAATTGCTGTCGCCCGCGTAATGCTCGAATATGGAGGCCTTTATCCTCCCCAGCTGCAGGGCGTGCACATCCCCCCCGCCACCCCCCCCCTGGGAAGGCTTCGTTTCCCCGGAAGAACGGGATGAAACTGTCTGTTGGGTCTGTCCCATGCCGGCATTACCAGTTGTTGGCTTTTCCAAGTACCACACCCCTAGATATAATACCCCTTCCCAGGCATCCCTGTCCCTGGCGCCGCCATCAATGTCAGCGCTCCTTTTCCTTGAATGCACCCTCGCCCTGTCGGCTGTCCGGTAAAACAACCGCTGAAAAAAGAGGTTCCCTTAGTATAGTTATATCAACACTTTTATGTTTTGTGAAAAAAAATTCCGTTTTTCTTAACGAAACCGGACCGCTCGGCACCGATTACCAGGAATCCTGAATGCTATTCAAGGAATCCAGGGTTCCCAGCAGCACCAGCACATCACCGTCCTCCAGCCGGTCCGAGCTTTCCGGCACCCAGACCCTGGCCCCCCGGGCATCGTCATCCCGGTGGCGCTTGATGGCCAGCACATTCACCCCGAAGCGGTTTCTCAGGTCCAGCTCGCGCAGCATCTGCCCGGAAAAGCCGTGGGGCGCCTCCACTTCCATGATCCCATAGCCGTCCATCACCTTGACGGTTTCCAGGCGGTGCGGATTGTTGATGTTGTAGGCGAAGGAGTCCCCGCTGGAAAGCTTCACCAGCTCGCGCTGGTAGCCGTCCATGATATCGCTCTTGCGCAGCATCCCCACCAGCCTGCGCGACTCCCCGCTTTCCAGCACATACAGCTCCCTGTGCCGGCTTTCGTTGAACCGCAGGAGGGCCTTGTCCAGGGTGTCCCCCGGCAGCAGGAAGGTCTCCTCCCTGCCGGCGACATCGTAGGCGATGACCAGGTCGGCCAGGAGGTTCTTTTCGTTCAGCATGCGGGTGGCCAGTTCGCGGTCCACCCCCCCCAGCATTTTCATGTTCTCATCCACCACCGGCAGGTGGGAGCGGGGAGACTGCAGCATCTGCTCGATCACGAAGCTGAAGGGGAGATCCTGGGGGATGCTGTCGAAGTTACTGAGCATGATGTCTTCCACCTTGACCCGTTTGAGCAGGTTGGTGTCCTGTCCCTGTTCCAGGTTGATGCCCTTGCGCTTGAGCTTGTGGGTGTATATCGATTCCTTCTTGATGGCGTTGGCAGTCAGCACGGCGATGGTGGTGCTGATCATCAGGGGCAGGATGATCTTGTAGTCGTTGGTCAGTTCGAAGATGATCACGATGGCGGTGATGGGCGCGTGGGTGGCCGCCCCCACCATGGCCGCCATGCCCACCAGGGAATAGGCTCCGCTGCCCGCGGTATCCCAGGGATAGAGCCAGTTGGCTATCTTGCCCACCACACCCCCCAGCATGGCCCCCATGAACAGTGAAGGGGCGAAGATGCCGCCGGACCCTCCGGAGGCCAGGGTGATGCTGGTGGCGGCCAGCTTGGCCAGCACCAGCAGCCCCAACAGCGCCAGGGGCAGTGAGCCGTGCAGTGCACCGTCGATGGCCTCGTAACCCACCCCGAACACCTGGGGCAGGAACAGTCCGATTGAGCCCACCCCCAGCCCCCCCAGCATGGGTTTGAGCCACTCGGGCAGCCTGAGCCGCTTATCGAACAGGTCCTCCATAAAATCGAGCAGCTGTATGAACAGCACCGCCGCTATTCCGCACAGCAGCCCCAGCCCCACATAGGGCACAAGTTCCAGCGGATTCACCATGGAATAATGGGGCACCCCGAAGGCCGCGAAGTCACCCTCCAGACCCCGGGAAACCACGGTGGCGATCACGGCGCTGGTGACGATGGGTGCCAGTTGTATGAAACCGAAATCCCCCAGGATTATTTCCACGGCAAACAGGGAGCCGGCGATGGGCGCGTTGAAGGCAGCGGCGATTCCCCCGGCGGCGCCGCAGGCCACGAAGGTCCGCATCAGCCTGGGCGGCAGGTTCAGCATGTGGCCGATGGTGGAGCCAATGGAGGAGCCGATCTGTATGATGGGACCCTCGCGGCCCACCGAGCCGCCCGAGCCGATGGTGATGGCGGAAGCCACCGCCTTGATCCAGGCCACCCGGGGGCGGATGAACCCCCCTTTCCGGATCACGGCGGCCATGACTTCTGGCACCCCATGCCCCTTGGCCTCCGGCGCGAAATGCACGATCAGCGGCCCCACTATCAGCCCCCCCAGGGCCGGGGCCAGCACGATGCCCATCCAGGGCAGCCCCCCCAGGTACTCCATCAGCCCGGGAAGCAGCCCGAACCAGTGGTGGATGGACTCGATCATAATGCGCAAGGCCACCGCCGTAAGGCCGGATACCAGACCGATCACGAAGGCCACCGCCAGGGTGAATACGCGCTCCCGGGCTATCAGGCCCTGCAAACCGGCTGAAAGAACTCGGCGGATAAATACCATGGCTGTAATTTAATTTCAGGGTTCCCGCTATGCCCTTCCGCCCGGACTGCCACAATGGCAACACTTGCGAAATATACACTAACATAACAGCATGTTAAGCTTTAACAACCCGCGGTGTCCGGGATATTCCGGGTCCAGGCCTGGGGATCGTATCGGAGCCACACTGGGAAAAATTTGCCTTATCCAACAAAATCTTTTATATATCATTTGGTTCAATGGCAAAAGGGCCATTGCCACCCGGACCGCGAAAACCAGGCGGTAAAACAGACCCCGACAGGCTTCCGGGCCTGGATAAAACTAAACGAGATCAGTGTCTCACGGTCCATATTTAGCCTTTCGCAAGGGAATGCCATGAAGGTTGAAAATACATTTACCTTCATCATATCGAAAAACCACGGGCGATCCCTTTCCTTCAGCATGTCCTCCCGGCATGTGTATCTGGCCTTCCTGATGGCCGCCCTGCTGGCACTTACCATGCTGGTGCTGAGCCTTTTGTACCTTCTGAGCTATCCCCGGTTCAAGGAGATGAAGAACGACTACGAGAACCTGCGCCAGGAACGCAACGCCCTGCGTGAGCAGATTCTGTCGTCCAACCAGGAAGCCCTGGCGGAAAAGGAATCCCTGTGGCTGGTGCGCTTCGAGGACAAGACCGAGGGTGCCGGGGACAACGACAGCAGCATCACCGGGCTGTTCGGCGAGGATATATACGACCCGCCCATCAAGGTGGACACGCTCACTACCCGGGTCAACGGACGGCTGGTTGAGGTGGCCTTCCGCCTGGTCAATGCCGGTGACGAACACAACCGGGGCGGGTTCCTGTACGCCATTTTTGAGAACAACGAGAAGGACCCCGTGGAGTTCGTCTCCACGCCGCCGGTGAACCTGAACGAGGAAGGATTCCCCCAGACCTACAAAACAGGTATCCGCTTCACGCGGATCAGAACCGCCGTGACCTTCCGCCGCAAGGTGCAGCGAGAGGCCGCCAAGGATTATTTCACCCATGTGACCCTGTACCTGTTCACGGTGCGGGGGGGACTGATGCTCAAGGAGCGTTTTGAACTGGAACGCGATCTGTTCATGCAGGAAAAACCCGTGGTGCGGACCCAGGAGCCTTCGCGAATTTGAGCAGCTTTTGTTTTCATGGCGGCCAGCTTGAGGGTGCCGCACCGCACACAACCTAATGGATGCCCGGTCCGGGCCAGCCAGGAGTGACACGCTTTTGACCAGTAAAAACCAGACATCCCAGGCGGGAAGCTCCAAGGAAATAGGACTGCTGGGCCCGGATACGGTCTTCGAAGGATCAATCCGGTTTGCCGGGACACTGCGCGTTGATGGACAGGTGGAAGGCGGAGTGCATGCCCCCAGGAACTCCGGATCGGTGCTCGTGATCAACCGCCAGGCCAGCATCAAGGGCGATATCACTGCCGACCAGGTGTTGATCAGCGGAACCGTGGAAGGAGATGTGGTGGCCACCGAACGGGTGGAAATCTTCAAGACCGGCAAGCTGCAGGGAGATATCTACACCAGGAAGATCATGATCCAGGCCGGGGCGCTGTTTTCGGGGGAATGCCACATGGACGAATTCCCTGAGCCGGTTGCGGAGGCGCAGGCCACTGGAACACAGGCCGTCGCCACACAGGCCGTCGCCACACAGGCCGTCGCCACACAGGCCGTCGCCACACAGGCCGTCGCCACACAGGCCGTCGCCACACAGGCCGCCGCCACACAGGCCGCCGCCACACAGGCCGTCAGCACTCAAACGATACCCGAGCCGGTGCCCGTCAGCGCCGTGGGCAGCAGTAAACACCTGCGCAAGGCAGGGCGCAAAAAGCATAAGCAGGAGCGGTCCCCCGCCCCGACCTGAGCGGTTACAGGGGCAGCCGCAAATCAGCAGTCGAACCTCCGGGGTCAGGAAGACCACCGGGCAAAGCGCAATTGACACGGGCAGCCATGGAAGCACCCAGACGCTTTAGAGGTCGCAATAGGAGCCGAAACAGATCTGCATCCGCACCGTTCCACTGCATGGACCGGCACGGACAGGCCGTCACCGGTGAATCCTGTATGTCCGCAGGCTCGGCCATAACTCCTGCCCGATGGAGGACCGCCCCGGGGCGCATCCTGACCGCGGTCCGGGGAGCATGGTTACTGCCTGCCGGAATACTGCCTGCCGGAATACTGCCTGCCGGCCCCGTCCAGGCCCAGCAACCCGCCCCGCCAAACACTGCCGAAACCCCGGCGCTGGAAACACCGGTCCGGGACGCCGACGCCATAACGGGAATCAGACTGCGCAAGGAGGGGGAAACACTGGAGGTGCACTTCGATGTGTCCCGGGAGACCCCCTTCGTGGTGGTGGGCAACGCCCCCCGGCAGGTAATCGTGGTTAAGTTTCCCCGGGCCGTGCCAGCCATGAGGGCCGACCAGAGAAACTTCCTGTTCAACGACCCCTATCTGGTGGGGGTGGCCTTCGAGGACATTCCCTCCGGAGGCAGCTGGGCCAAGATTCGCCTGCGGACGCCCCGGCTCCAGTATGAGCAGCTGGGCAACAGCCCCTCAACGCGGGTGGCCCTGGCGTTAAAGCCCCGGCCCGGCCCCATCGGGGTGGAACTGCAGGATATCCAGCTGAAACGCGAGGGTGACGCCAGCCGTGTGGAACTGCTTCTTTCATCGGTTCCCCCCTTCATTGAACAGCCGGAGGAGTCGACCTATCTGGTACGGCTGCGGGGAGTCACTCCCCAACTGGATATGCTTCCCCGGGCCGGCGACGAGAAGATCCGGCTGGGCGCGGTGGAACGGGATGGCGATGACACCATCGTATCCATCAACCTCAACCAGCCGGGCCTCAGGGTAAACGTCTTCAGCTTCCCCGATCCGCCCAAGGTTATCCTGGACTTCAGGGCACCCCAGCCCATGGCCGCGGCCAAACCCGCCACCCCGGAACAGACCGCCTCCCCAACCGAAGCCGGACAGAAGCCCGCCCCGCCGGCGGACCAGGTCTCCACCCTGCTGGAAGCCGAACAAAACCCGCTGGTCCGGGCCAATTACCTGGCCGCCGAAACGGAGTTCCGGGCCCGGCGCTACAAACGCGCCCGGCAGATTTTCATGCGGGTGTTCGACACGGTTCCCAAGTCCAAGCTGGGAGTCCGGGCCTTTCTGCGGGCCGCCGACGCCCAGTATGAAGACGAGGTACTCCGCAACGGGAAGAACTTCCACCCGGCCATCATCTCATACCAGTCCGCCATCCGGGCCGCCGAGAACATACAGTACGAGGCCGACCTTATCCCCAAGGCCTTCTACCAGATCGGGCGCAGCTACCAGCTGATGGGTTTTCATTTCGAATCCAACGTCAACTACAAGATCCTGCAGGAACAGTTTCCCGGCAGCTTTCCCTTCACGCCTGATTCCTATTACTACATGGGGCACAACCTGCTGGACATGAAGAAGCCTGATGAATCCATCCAGGCCTTCAAGGACTTCTTCAAGCTCAACGGAGACCCGGGACTGCAGGGCCCGGCCTATTACTACATGGGTGAGGCATACTACCAGCTCAGGCGCTATGTTGACGCCCGCACCCAGTTCGACCTGGGACAGCAGGAGGCACCCGACTTCCTGAAGGAAAAGCCCATCATCATCTTCCACATGGGAGAGACATATTATGAGAACGCGGACTTCCAGCAGGCCCTGGTTCACTACAAGGACCTGATCAACCGCTTTCCCAACAAAAGCTATACCAAGCTGGTGGGCCTGCGTGTGGGGGACTTCCTGCGCGAGGAAGGCCGGGAGGAGGAAGCCCTGGAGGTCTACCAGAAAATTACCGGCTCCGGCCCGCTGGAACTGCGGCTCCGGGCCAAGCTGCGCATGGCGGACCTGTACTCCAAGCGCCCCGTGGGCGAGGACTACCGCCGCGCCGAAAAACTGTTCAACGAAGTCATACAGGAAGGCTTTGAGGCCGTGGTGAGCCAGGAGGCCATGCTCCGCAAGGCGCTGATGCTGCAGCTGCACGGCTTCAGCCGGGAGTCCATCGAGCAGTTTGAAAAGCTCAGGGAAAAATTCCCCAAGGGCCCCTTCGCCAAAACGGCCCTGATAGAAGCCAACATCGAGGAGAACCTGAAAAGCCTGGTGGACAAGCTGTTTTCCACCGGGCAGCACTTTGAGGTGACCAAGGTCTACACCAACTTCCGGGACCGGTACTTCAAGAATTTCCGCTTCAGGACAACCCTGTTCCAGGTGGCACAGTCATACCAGAACCTGGGGCTGTTCGACCAGGCCATCGGCATGTACGGCGAAATACTCGCCCAGGGCGCCGGTACCCAGAAGTCCCTTGTGATCATGCAAAAGGCCCGCGCCCTGGTCGAAAAGGATGACCTGGGAGCCGCGGAAAAGGAACTGCTCAGCTATATCAAGGCCACCCGCGAGGATCCCTACCTTACCGACGCCCAGCTCATGCTGGGAGAAATATACACAACCAGCCGCCGCTACGAGGAAGCCATCACCGCCTACGGCATCATCGTGCAGAACTTCGAGAAGACACGCGACCCCCAGCTGGCCGAAGCCCTGGCCGAAGCCCATTACCGCCTGGGAGAAGTGCACCGCGAACTGGGCCGGTTCCAGCCCGCCCTGGAAAACTTCCGCAAGGCCGCCGATACCTTCAACTACCCCATCCAGGGGCCGACAGTGCCCGACTACGTTGTCCGGAGCCACTTCCAGGCCGGGGACATGCTCTACGAACTGGGCGAGAACAACGAGGCCATCCAGCAGTACCAGCAGGCCACCAGGCTTTATCCGGATTCGGAACACACCCCCTGGGCCAACTACCAGATCGGGCTGACCTACCGCCGGATGGGAGAGGACCGCAAGGCTCTGGACATCTTCAACTCACTTGTCGAGCTTTCCAAGACCAAGCCCGGAGAAATGTGGGAATCGCTGGCCCGGCAGAACCAGCGCGACCTCACCAACAAGCTCCAGTACCAGGATTACATGAAGCAATGACCGGCAAGACTGTAAAAAAACCCGCCTCGGCGGCCGAACGAAACGAACTGGCAACCCTCAGGGCTCAGGTAAAGGCGCTGGAACTGGAACTGGTCCAGAAGAACCGCCTGCTGGAGGAAGGGTTCGCCGCCTTTACCGTGGCGGCGGAAAAGCTCCAGGAATCCCACAAGAGGCTGCAAAAGCAGGTGGCCGAGCTCAATGTGGAACTGGACGACAAGAACCGGGAACTGGAACGCAACCTGGAGGAAAAGGAAAAGGTGAAAACCTACCTTTCCAATATTTTCGAAAGCCTTCCGGTGGGTGTGCTGGTCACCGATCTCAATGGAGATGTCACCTCGGTCAACAGAACCGGCCTGGACATGATTGCTCAGGAGGCCCAGGCGCTCACGGGCCGCCATATCAACACCGTAATGGGCGAGGTGGTGCTCTCCCCGGATGCCGGGGGACGGCCGCTGCCGGAAGTCTACGAGCCGGAGGAGCCCCTGACCTTCAAACGCTCCGACGGAAAAACACTGCGCCTGCAGATCTCCCTTACCCCCATGCGGGGAGAGGAGGACGTGCTGGGATACATACTCAACCTCCAGGACGTGACCCTGCTCAAGCAGCTGGAGGAACACGCCCAGAGGCGCAACCGGTTCACGGTGATGGGAGAGATGGCCGCCAACATGGCCCATGAGATCCGCAACCCCCTGGGGTCCATAGAGCTGTTCGCCTCCCTGGTAAAAAAGGGCCTGGACCCCGGCGATGAGAAGACTGTGCTCATTGACCATATTGCCCAGGGCATCGCCAGCATGAACCACATCATCTCCAACGTGCTGGAATACTCCAAGCCCCGGCCCCTGAACCGCCGGAAAATCGACCCCCTGGCCCTGCTGCGCGAGGTGGGCGAGTTCTCCCGCTATATGGCCGAGCAGAACGGAGTGAGCCTGGGATACGACTTCGGGGACGGCCCTGCTTCCATCAAGGGCGACAGCGACCTTTTGCGGCAGGTGTTCCACAATCTTTTGCTCAACGCCATACAGGCCATGACCGACGGCGGAAAGCTGACCATCAGCGCCCGGAACAGAGTGCTCACCAATCCCAAGGTGCTGGCCCGGTTCCAGGAGGCTCTGGACGAGATCGGCAAAACCAAGGAACCCGCGGCGGATAAAAATAATCCGGGCAGAGCCAAAGCCCGCAAAAAAACCGGAACCGGCGGTGGGGACGGCGAAGGGCAGAGCCTGGAGGTGCTGGAGATTTCCTTCCGGGATAACGGCCCGGGCATTCCCAGGGAGGTGCAGGACCGGATTTTCGACCCCTTTTTCACCACCAAGTCCAGGGGTACGGGCCTGGGGCTGGCGATAGTGCACAACATAGTGGAGTCCCACCAGGCGGTTATCGATGTGGAGAGCCGGGTGGGAGAAGGCACCGAGGTTATTCTGACGTTCCCCAGGGCCTAACAGCCCGGGTGCTGAACGTAAGCAAACGGACCTCCTGCGGGGCTTCAGGGAAGAAGCTGGCAGGGCGGCCTTAAATCAGCCGGGACGCATCATTGTCCCGGATCAAACGAGGTGGAAGTTCAACAGGAGTGGACAGGAGATACATGAATCCAATTCTTATTGTAGATGACGAAGTGGAAATGCGAATCGCCATGTCGGAGACCCTCAAGCACTGCGGGTACCCGGTGGAGGTTTCCCACAACGCGATTGACGCTCTCAACAAGTTCAAGAAGAACGAATACTCCATGGTCATCACCGACATGACCATGCCCAAGCGCAGCGGTCTGGAGCTGCTGAAGGACATAAAACAGCTCCGGCCGGAGCTGCCCGTGCTGATGGTCACCGCCTACGGCACCATCGAAACCGCCGTGGAGGCCATGAAGCACGGAGCCTTCGACTATATCCTCAAGCCCTTCAAGTTCGACGTGTTCACATTCGTGGTGGAACGGGCTCTGAGCATGAGCCAGGAGGCCCGGAGCAAGCCCGCCCCGGCAGCCGCCGCTGCCACAGCCGCCGCAACCGAGGCCGCCCTGGCAGCTCCGGCGGGCGGACCCACCCCGGACGGCCGCGACCTGGTCACGGCCGACCCGGCGATGCAGCAGCTCCTGGGAGTGGCCGAGAATGTCGCCAGGTCCAAGGCCACCGTGCTGATCCAATCGGAAAGCGGTACCGGAAAGGAACTGCTGGCC
>JAOUPZ010000355.1 GCA_029879595.1 Deltaproteobacteria bacterium
CTGTGCAGGCGCGAAAACCACCCCGACCCGGCCCACAGCCCCGGATTCAGCATGTCTATCCGGAGCGATGGCGTTGTCATACCAGGGAGGACAACCATGCAGCAGACGATTACGACTTATTCCGGCAGGCTCGGCGTTGGTCCTTTCCGGCAGTTTTCCCCGCAGGGCAACAGGACCCTGGCCCATTACGTCTCCGCCCTGGCCATAATGGCCTTTTATGGGGGCCGGGTCTGCCCCTTCATCGAAGGGCTGTCCCTGGGGGAACTGATGATCCCGCTGCTGACGGCTTTTTCCCTGCAGTTTCTGTTGCGGCAGCCGTTGCAGAACCTGCTGGTGGAAAATGCGCCCTTGGAATTGAGGGCTTCCCGCATATTTTTCCTGGAACTGGCGCTTTTTGTGTCTTCGGGGCTTTCGCTGGGCGCCTTCAACATGTTTTTCTTCGGGTTCCCCCTGGAAAGCGGGGCCAAGCTGCTGGTGGGGATGACCACCCTGGGATTGTTCAGCGCCATGGACCACCACCTGCTGGAGGAACGCTGGCTGGCCTCCCGGTTCAGGGCCACCGGAGAGACCCTGGACCCGGACCGCAATTTCACTTCCCAGCCCAGGCGTCTGCTGGCCATGGCCGTTCTGTTGACCGTTCTCACCGGCGTGGTTTTTTTTCTGCTGGTCAACAAGGACCTGGAATGGATAGTCAGCTCAGGGCCGGAGTTGGACCTGGCAATGGCCCGCCGGTCTATCCTGCTGG
Organism: Deltaproteobacteria bacterium; assembly: GCA_029879595.1. Taxonomy (GTDB): domain Bacteria; phylum SAR324; class SAR324; order SAR324; family JACQKK01; genus JAOUPZ01. The sequence continues at coordinate 746 of JAOUPZ010000355.1, forward strand.
AGGTGCTATTCGTGGCGGGGGTGTTGTTCTGGCACCTTTTCAACCTGATCCGCTCCTATGCCGCCAACCTGGAACTGTTCTTCACCCGTGAGGGCGAGGCACTGGAAAAGGCCGCCCGGGGCGATTTCAGCACGCTTGTACCGGTGGCCAGCAGCGATGAATTCGGCCGCATGGCCCTGTTCACCAACCGGATGATAACCGGACTGCGTGAGCATACCGAGGAGATCAGACGAACCCGTGACGCGACCATTTACTCCCTGGCCTCACTGGCCGAGGCCAGGGACAATGAAACGGGAGCCCACATCATCAGGACCCAGGAATACGTCCGGGCGCTGGCGAACCGGTTGAAGGAACATCCGGATTTCAGTGAGGCCCTGGACCCCGATACAATCGAAATGCTGTACAAGTCCGCCCCGTTGCATGATATCGGCAAGGTGGGCATTCCGGATCACATCCTGCTCAAGCCGGGCAAGCTGACCCCGGAGGAATTCGAGATCATGAAGGGGCATCCAGGCATCGGCGCGGAGGCCCTGGAAAAGGCCTCGGCGGAACTGGGGGAAAACTCGTTCCTGCGCTTCGCCCGGGAAATTTCCCTGAGCCACCATGAGAAATGGGACGGCAGCGGATATCCCGGCGGGCTCAGGGGCGACAGGATTCCCCTTTCCGGGCGGCTGATGGCCGTTGCCGATGTGTATGACGCCCTGATCAGCAAGCGGGTGTACAAAAAGGCGTTCACCCACCAGGAGGCCAGCAGCTTTATACAGTCCCAGTCAGGATCGCATTTCGATCCCCGGGTGGTGGAGGCATTCAAGGAAATTGAGCAGGAAATCCGCCGGATTGCGACCGAACACGCCGATAAGGCTCATTGATAAATCCGCCAGGGAATACATCAGTAGTAAAACAGCATGCCCGCTATGAAGGCCGGAACGCCCAAGGCCATCCCGGCGGCCAGCAGCAGCCTGGCGGCCGGGTGCCCGAGCCGGGCCGACAGCAGCCCCCCCAGCAGTGCCAGGTAGGCGCCCCCCAGCAGCGCCTTCTGCGCCCCCACGGCCCCGGCAGCCGCCTTCTCGCTGCCCAGCAGGCTGACCAGCCAGTAGGCGCGCAAGGGGCTCCATCCGCCTGCCAGGTTCCAGCCGGCCACCCAGACCAGCAGCAGAGTCCAGGCCGCCAGTGCTCCCAGCACCGCAGCCGGCGTTCTCCGGTGGCCCGGCCCAGAGGTGAGTGACAGCATAAATAACGCCATTCCCCCGGCCAGCAGCAGTTTGCTGATTATTAATACCATTCGATTTCAGTCTGATAGAATGATTTTTATTTCGCATGGTGCAACAATGTTGAGTATAACCGTTGAACTCTTACAGAGTCATGGGTTTCAGGCAACCCCCGGCTGATTAAAGGGGGATATTATCCTGCTGAAGGCCGAACGCCAGAACCGGCCCGACGGAAGAAAACAAAGGGCTGACCACCGCGATTTTGAACAGCGGAAAAAAACCGGGAACCAATGCTGCGCATAGATTATTCCCTAATTGAGCTGTCCCCCGAGGACAAATACCTTGTCAGCCAGGAGGTGAAGTCTCGCATAAAAAGGGGCCGGGTTCCGGACATCCCGCGTGAACTCAGCGGCCGGGTGGTGGTTTTAAATCCGGACCCTGTGCAGACAAGCCACCAGATTCCCGATGACCTGCGGCCCCGGCTGCGCAGGGTTATGCTTTCGCCCCACGAAGGCTCGCGCCATCTGCCCGCGGAACTGCTGCTGAAAACCATCCTGGAAACAGATGAGCCGCTGTATGCCCTGATTCTGGAAACGCAGTCGGAATTCCGTTCCCTGGTGCCGTTCTTCGAGGCTTTTCCCAGGGTGATTAAGGCCCACCCCGGCCTGATGCTCATGATGTCGGGGACAATGGAAAACCAGCTGCGGATCATGCGCCAGTTTCTCAGTGATGGCAGGGGCCGGATCGTGTTCAAGGTTACCGGAGGCCACGACCCGGTGGAGGCGGGCTCCGAGGAGGCTCTGCTGAAGCTGATCTCGCTCCAGGACGATCTGGTTACCTACTCCTCGCCGTTCTTCAGCCAGATCAGGCTCCGCCTGGACCGCTCCAGCCGCATAAATGCCTTTAACGTGAGCAGCCTGCGGGTGCTGCATCCTGTGTTTGGCCACGGCGATGTGGTGGAGATGGAGACCGGCAAATCGGGCAAGAAGGAACGCATGTATGTGGTGGATATTCCGGCCGGCCTGATCCGCGATTTTCAGTTCCGTACCAACCGCAGCCCGGATTTTTTCGGGGTGGTGATGCAGGGACGAGAGATTCCCTCCGCCCTGTTTTCAGAGGAGCATCTGGAATACCGCTGGGTCAACTTTCAGGGCATCCAGGCCTTTTTACACAAGCCGCCCGGCCAGGACCTGGTGCGGGTGCCCATGGAGGAAGTGAAGGCGCTGAGGGTGAATTGCCTGACCGGGTCCATTTCATTTGTAATGAAGGAAAGAGAAAGCCGCCTCACCTTTTCCCAGATAGAGTCCATTGTTCTCAAGCGGAAGCCCCCCCCCTCCCGGGCGGCAGGCAAGTCAGCG
>JAOUPZ010000356.1 GCA_029879595.1 Deltaproteobacteria bacterium
CAAATGGCACCGGGGAAACCAGATAAATAAAACTGCTTCTTCAGGGAATTTTAATATTTAGGAGATGATCTGAAATGGCCGAAACAAGAAGCGAAATTTCTTCACAGGATTCAAGCATTACCCTGAACCACCTTGAGGGCAAGTACCTGACCTTCAAACTGGGGGTGGAGGAATACGGGCTGGAAATCATGAAGGTCCAGGAAATAATCGGGATGATGCCCATTACCAAGGTTCCCAGGGTTCCCGACTATGTCCGGGGAGTAATCAACCTGCGGGGAAGAATCATCCCCACCATCGAGCTCCGCAAGAAGTTTCAGATGGAAACCGTGGAAGACACCGAAAAGACCTGCATCATAGTGGTCGAAGTGGTATTCGCAAAAGGCAAGGTCAATGTCGGTATCATTGTGGACGAGGTAGCCGAAGTGCTGGATGTGGCCGCCGGCGAAATTGACTCCGCGCCAGAGTTCGGCACGAGCCTGCATACTGATTTCATCCTGGGCGTGGCAGTGGTCAAGGGCGAAGTCAAGATCCTGCTTGATATCAACAAGGTTCTCACCACCCAGGAAATCGGCACAATGCACACCCTCGCCAAGACACAGGGTCAGGGAGAGGTTTGATCAGCTTTTTTTTGCAGGCAACTGTGTGATTCCCGAAGGTTTTTCCCGAGAGGGGGGCAAAGCCTGGAGTCGGCAAAGCTGTCTGTTGGAAGAAAGGTTTTGGCGTGCAGGGCCTGTCCGGGATGACCAGGGAAAATGAGGGTAAACTCAGCCCGTATGATTAAAATTACAACGGTGCCGATAACCACACCCAGTTAAAACAGTCCGCCATCCTATTTGCCGGGCAAGGCAGGTAAAATCTCAAGCCAGGAAAGAAGAAAGGCGCAGGGGGTATGGTTGCATTCCTGGTTGGCAAAAATCACAACAGCGCCAGTGTCTTGAAATATCACACATTGCGGCAAAACGATTCCGGCCAGGAAAAGGCCGTCACATGAACCCTGAGGCCCTGAATCCTGCCCGATGAATGGAAGCCGGTTTTTCGCTCCGGGTGTATATCAGGAAGCTGGAATCATATTCCGCAAGGCCCGCTCTGATGGTTTTTTTACTTTACCTGAGAAGGTGCAGATACTAGTCTTTATTTAGGATGAAATCAACGATTCCTTTGGCACAAATCCTTGACTGCAGCCAAGGGTGAAAGGGGTTTAAACATACTGGGACCGGTTTCGATCCCCGACCTGCAAAACGCCGGAATTTCTGCAGCAGGTCTTTCTCCAGCAAATAAAACCAAGATGGACAAAAAGACATTCGAAAATTTCAAGACACTGATTTTCGAAAAAACAGGAATACACCTCACCGAACAGAAAGTAGCGCTGGTATCAGCCCGAATGGGCAAGAGGATGAGAGCCCTTGGGATACCAGACTACGATCAGTATTATAAATATCTGACCAACGAAAAATCCGGCCATGAAATGGTGGAGATGGTCAATGCCATCTCCACCAATGTCACCCATTTTTTCCGCGAGGGCCGGCATTTTGATTTCATGGCTGAAACCCTGAGGAACTGGAGCAAGAACGGATTAGGCAGACTGCGCATATGGTGCGCGGCAAGCTCTTCCGGTGAGGAACCCTACTCCCTGGCCATCACAGCCACCAAAAACACCCCCCCGGGCACCAAAATCGAAATCGTGGCCTCCGATATCTCCACCAAGGTGCTGCAAATTGCCAAGTTCGGTGTTTATAAGAGACAGGACGTGGAAAAAATCCCCCACGAAACCATGAAGCAGTATTTCCAAAAGGGCACCGGGAAAGCCCAGGACCTGTTCCGGGTGAAGCAGGAGCTGAGAGACCTCATAAGTTTCCGGCAGATCAATCTTTCAACACCGCCCTATCCGGTTGAGGCCCCCCTGGACTTCATCTTCTGCAGAAACGTCATGATTTACTTCAATCAGGATCTGCGGCGGATCCTTGTCAAGACAATGGTGGACATGCTTAAACCGGGCGGGTACCTGGTGGTGGGAATGGCGGAAAGCCTTTCCGGGATTCACGAAAATCTGAAAAGCGTAGAGCCTTCTGTTTATTTTAAATCAAGTTCTTGATAAGCAGGCCAACGCTTTTCCAAACAGCAGATTATCCGCAGCGGGCATTTGATCGCATCTATGCATGGGATACATCCGATGCGCTAAAACATAATCAGGATTGGTATTTATTATCAGGAAAAAATAAATGAGCATACGCGTTCTTGTCGTTGACGATTCCGCAATCGCCAGAAAGGTCATCAAGGATGAACTCTCAAAGGATCCCGATATCCAGGTGGTAGGCGTAGCCGGCGACCCGTTTGATGCCAGTGAAAAAATCGAGCAGCACAACCCCGATGTAATGACGCTGGACCTTGAAATGCCACGCATGGATGGCATTACATTCCTGCGCAGCCTCATGCGCCATCACCCCATTCCGGTTATCGTAGTCTCGGCCTACACCACCAAGGGAAGCCGCCTGGCGGTGGATGCTCTGGAGGCAGGGGCGGTGGATATCGTGCCCAAGCCCGGCTCCGGCTTCGACGTCAGAAGCATGTCCGGAGAACTGATCGCCAAGGTCAAGGCCGCATCACAGGCCCGCCTTGGGCAAGGGGGGCAAAAGACGGCCCCGCAAAAGACAGCCTTCAGCAGGGAAATTTCCGAAATCGGCCACCAGAAGCCGACCCCGGCCTCGCAATCAACCCCCCAGCGCATCACCCGCAGGTTTGCCCCCGAGGATGTCCCGGTGCTGCCCCGGCTGACCCACCCCCCCACGCCCGAGCAGGTTATCGTTATTGGCAGTTCCACCGGCGGCACCCAGGCGCTGCAATATATTCTCACCAGGCTGCCGGACAACATGCCCCCCATCCTGATCACCCAGCACATGCCGCCCGGATTTACCAAGGCCTTTGCAGACCGGCTCAACACCCTGTGCCAGATGAGCGTCAAGGAGGGAGAAAACCACGACAAGGTGGAGATAGGCAACGCTTATATTGCTCCGGGTGGTATGCACATGGTGCTCAACCGCACCGGAGGCCGCTATTGGGTGGGTATCACCGACGGGCCACGGGTCTGCCGGCAGCGCCCCAGTGTGGAGGTGCTCTTCCAGTCCGCCGCCAAGAACTCCCACCGGCACACCGTGGGGGTCATTCTCACCGGCATGGGCAATGACGGCGCCGTCGCCATGAAGCAGATGAAGGATGCCGGAGCGCTGAACATCGCCGAGGACGAAAAAAGCTGCGTGGTCTTCGGCATGCCCAAGGAGGCCATCAAGGAAGGCGGCGTG
>JAOUPZ010000066.1 GCA_029879595.1 Deltaproteobacteria bacterium
GCAGGGAAACTGGTATCCCCTGCGGCTGGCGTCTCACAAGGGGCCGCCCCGCATCTGCCTGGAGGCTGGGGAACTGCGGCTGTATGCGGAAGGCAACGGCACCCTGCTTCCCCCGGAAAACGATGAGCTGAAGGAACTGGTGTATGCGGGCTATCGGCCGCTGGCCGCCACGCTGATAGAACAGCGGGTCTTTATGCTGGCCGGGGAAACAGGCCTGCAGCCGGCCCGGGTGCGGATCAGGGAGCAGAAGCGGCGCTGGGGAAGCTGTTCGGCTAAAAAGTGGCTCAACCTGAACTGGCGGCTGGCGCTGGCCCCTCCCGAGGTGATGGACTACGTCATCCTGCATGAGCTGTGTCATCTGGAGCATCTGAACCATTCTCCGCGCTTCTGGAGCCGGGTGGGGTACTTCATGCCCGATTATGGCCGTCACCGGCGCTGGCTCCGCGAAAACGGCTCGGAGCTGTTCCTCTAACCCCCTGTCCGGCCGGCGGTGCTCTTCCCGTCCGGACGGGACTGACCGGAAATACCATGAGTGCAACCCCCAGGTCCTACCGCCCCAATGTGTGCATTGTGCTGACCGATGAAAGCCGGGAACAGGTGCTGGTGTTCCGCCGGGTGGACTCCACCCTGGGGAATTTCCGCTGGCAGTTTCCCCAGGGGGGCCTTTTGCCCCGGGAGCAGCCCCAAGAGGGCATGTTTCGCGAGCTTGCCGAGGAAATCGGCACGGCTGAGGTGGAGGTGCTGGCTGCCCTGAACGAACCCATCTGCTATGAATACCCGCCGGATGTGCTGGCCGCCCTGGCAGACCGGGACCCTGAAAAGGCCGGCTTCCACGGGCAGTCCCAGCACTGGTTCCTGGCCCGTCTCCTTGGGGGCGAAAAGGCCATCCGGTTTGACCACCACCCCCCGGAGTTCGATGCCTGGCAGTGGGTTTCACCGGCCCGGGCCCTGGAACTGGTGGCCCCGTTCAAAAAGGAGGCTTACCGCCAGGCCCTGACTGGCTTTGGAATGATCTGACTTCCCCCCCCCCGCCCTGTGTCTGAACCAGGCCGACCAGAATTATCATCAGCCAATTTAATGCAGTAACCAGAAATGCGTGTTAAAATGCAGGGTTAATCCGGCCCGGGCTACAAAAATAAAATCCCCGGCCATTTGAAGCGGAAGGGGTGACCTCAGGTTAAGAAAATGAAGAATATTTTGGAGAATAAACCAGTGCTGGCCGTGCTGGCGGGGCTGGCGGTGGTGTGGGTGGGGGGCATTGTCCTGCTGCCGGCCTCGGTGCACACTGCCGACGAAAGCCCCCGCGAGATCATCATTTCCTCCGAGAGCGACCCTTTGTTTGAACGGATATGCTTTGACTGCCACAGCAACCAAGTGGATTACCCCTGGTTCACCAGGATACCCCTTGTATCGCTGGTGGTGGGCCATCAGGTTTCCAGTGGGCGGGACAGCCTCAACTTTTCCAACTGGAATGAGTTGGACCGGGATGAGAAGGCGGGGAGCATCGAGCACTCCCTGGAGGTCATTCTGGACGGAACGATGCCCCCGCTGGCCTTCCGGTTCCTCAACAAAAAGTCCCGCATGACCTTTGACGAGTTCACCATCATGACCCGGGACGCCAACCGGGCTCTGGAAAAGCTGAAGCAATGACCCCGGCGCGGACCCCGCGACTTTGCGCCTGACCGGCGGAGGGCCGCCAAAGGCCCTTATCACCGCCTGCCCTCGATAACACATGCCCCTGCCGGAACAGAACAAGCCACCTTCAGCCGCCCCGGGTGCCACCGGTTTCGGAGCCCCGGCCGACAACCCTGAGCCCCCGCCGACCCATGGCCCCCTGGCAACCGCCCTGATCACACTGGGTATCGGGCTGGGCGCCGGGGTGCTCAATGGCCTGTTCGGCATCGGCGGCGGCATCCTCATGGTTCCCGGACTGATAATCCTGCGCAACATGCCGCTGCGCTCGGCGGTTTATACCTCCCTGGGGACTGTGTTCTTTCTTTCCCTGGCGGCCCTGTTTGCCCACACAGGAATCAACGGTTTCGCCTTCGGGGCCGTTGAAACCGCCCTGCTGCTCTTAGCAGGAGCCGCCGGCGCCCAGGTGGGGGCGCTGCTGCTGCGGAGAATGAAAAACCGGTGGGTGCTTTTCATATTCGCCCTGATGGTGCTGCTGAGCGCCATAAACCTGGCGGCGGGATCTCAAGCATCCGGCATGGCCCCCTCTCCCGGTGACACTCCCTGGTGGGCCTTTGCCGCCGTGGGGCTGACCGCCGGCTTTTTCTCCGGGCTGATCGGCATCGGCGGCGGCGGCATTGTGTTGCTGGCCCTGGCCTCGCTGTTCCAGACCCCCATCCTGGACGGCCTCGCCCTGGCCCAGCTGGTCAACCTGGTCAATTCCTCCTCCGGGCTTTTTGCCCAGCGCCGGCAGGCCCTGGTGCGCTGGAAGGATGTCCTGCGGCTTGTGCCCTCTGCGCTGGTCGGTGTGGCCCTGGGGGTTTTGGTTGCGGTCTTTCTGCCGCTGGGAGCCCTGCGACTGGCCTTCGCCGTGTTCTTCCTGCTCATGGGAACGCGGATTCTGGTCCTGGCCCTAAGGTCGGAATAAACGCCGGATACCCCCAGGTTTTGCCACTTGCGTTTTTCGCGGAATGCCCCCTGCCGGTTTTCTTTACTCCTGCCCGGCCGGAAATTTAGCGGCTTTATGTGCGTCGCGTTTTTTGATGCGCCACTTTAATACATATGCTCCAGAAGACAAAGCCATGCTTATCCTTTTTTTTTAACGATAACAACCCATATGAAAAAAATAACTTGCCGGTCTTTTTTCTTCGCACAACCCAGGGCCACATTTTTACACGATGTTTTTTCACTTTATTATCAACAGGATAGACTTAAGGCTTTGATTTTTAAAGCCGGGTGTATAAATATACAATCTATATATTTATTTGCAGTATTTTTACATTAAGGAATTATCGCATAAGAACAGGGGGTAAGAGAATTTTCTCAAAACCGCATCATTTTTCGTTTGGTTTTGAATCCTGTTTATGGTTGGCTAACACAAAAGGAGGGTCGTGCAGGAACACCCCCCGGGGAAGGAGCAAAAGGGTATCCTCAGCAAAACAGTCCCCCGGACCGGGTTGTTAAATGAGTTGGGTTTTGGGCGGTCAGAACTGCTGACAGAGATGAAAACCAGACCGGCCGGGAAAGATCAGGCTTGCCGGTTTCACTCTGAGACAGGACAGCAGTAACCAGCCCGCGGATGCGATGGCCATGGTTCCCGCGAAGAATATTGGAACCATGTGCGGAAAAAGTTGATGGGTTAAAACAGGCGGAGCCCCTGGGCCAGGATTTCCAAACCCGGGTTCTCGCAGGGATTTACAATGAGGCTGGCAAGGTTTTCCATTGGCCCCATTGTGATTGAATGCCCTGCCTGTCAAATTACGGTACCGGGCCAGTGCAGGCGGCCATGGGGCAGTCCGGAAAAAGCAGCATCACCGGACTTGGGCAGCAGCAAAGACTCAGGCCGCGGCAAAGACACAGTCCGCGGCAAAGGCACGGGCAGGAACAACGGCAACAGCGATGGCCCGGAGGGGGCCATAGCGGAGCCGCCTGCAGGTCTTTATCCGGCACCGGTGGCCAGCAGACTTTTTCAGACTTGCAGCCAGAAAACATTCCCAACTGGGTTTCACGCGACCCATGCTCAACAGTCCGGGCTGGCAGGGCTCGGGAACAGCAGGCAACTGCCACCCGTCCGGCATTGGATGTTGAGCGCACCTTTCAAGTGAAAAGCGAAATTCAGGCGAATTTCAACGTCAGGCAAGCAAAATGACGTCGGTGTGCAGGTTCGTCCAGAGCATAACCACAAAGAACACAGGTAGCCATGAACGCCCAGGGCCATAACGGTGGAAACGAGCTTCCGGAAATTTTCCGGATACCCACCGTCTTCCGCCAGTATTTTTCCGGGCCTGAGGGAACAATGGTTTCTAACGCTGCACATTTTTTATCACTTTGGTTCTGATGATTCTTTGTTCGGTAAATCATAAAGCCGGTCGCCAGATAGGCCACTTCCACATCCATGTACAGCTTGGGTCGGCGGCAGCGGAACTGTTTCGCATCTACGAACGCTGCGGAGGACCGGAACACGGCGTCGAAGCACTCATCGAAACCTCACTGGAAAACTGCCTGTCTGAGTCCGGGGCCATGCGGGGAACCCAGCAGGCGCACCTGCACCACATGCTTCGCGTGAAGGACCTGCACCTGTACATCCTCTCCGAACCGGAACTGACTCCGCTTAAACTGAAGCTGCTGGAGCTTCTCACGGGACACGGCGAGGCCCGCAGCCGCTGGGCGGCCAGCCGGGAGCTGCTGCTGACGCACATGGATGAACTCTGCAAAGTGGCCGTGCCGGGGCTAATGGGCAATATTGAGAACTACAAGTCCTCCCTGTCCCGCCGCGACACTCCCGTGGGGCGCCTGCTGGTTTTAATCGCCCTGTTCAACTTCGACCAGGACGAGGAGCTGCCACCGCACAACCTGATGATCCGGTTCCAGCGGGGGTCCTTCCCGGAGCACCGCTGGGAATCATCAACGGAGCAGGGATCATCCCGCAACCTGGCTTCTGCCTCCTGGAGTCCCTCGGCCCCGTTGTGCCGCTGGGAATACCTGGCGCTGGACCTGACCCAGGCCCTGATGGCCCGGTTTTCCACGGGCGACAGGACGACGAACCGCCCCGAAGGATTCGGCGGAAAAAAACCGTCCCGGGGCTGGAACAAGGGCTTCTGGAGTGCCGGCCGGCACGGGCCAGATCCCGATGAACGACTCTACTGCCGTGTCTCACCCCCGGAAAACAGCGACTCCTCCGGCCAGCTGGATCTGCTGCCCTTTGATGCGGAAGAATTTATTACAGAACTGAGGGGCCTGATCCACAAGGATCACGGGCCGGAAGGCGCGAGACAGTTCGCAGTACTGATGGAGGCCCTGCTGCAGGCCACCCCGGGTGAACCCCTGGAGCTGGACCTGGAAGCACTGGCCCGGCGTTGCGACAACTCGGGATCAACACCCCGGGAAAGGCGCACCAGGATGCGCAAGCTGGCCCGGGTGCTGGATACGCTCTCGCGGGTGGAGATATCGCGGATGGGCCCTGGAGGCCCGGCCGGCCTGGACGAAATCGGCGTCTCCCGGATGCTCACCATCCTGGAGCGGAGAACGCCCAGGCACACCGGAGCGGCCGGCCCGGATGGCTCCGACCCGACACCGCGGGGCGCCTGCGTTCTTCCTGACGGAGTCTTCTGGGATGAGCGGCTTTTTGGGCTGCGCGATCTTTACCGGGCGCTGCCCGAAGAACTGCTGGCTTTGCCTGTGAGCGAGTATCCCTTCGCGGTGCCCCTGTTCATATTCCTGCGCGAGGCCTGGACGCGGACGGACAGGGGGGTAGCCCCGGGACAGAGCTTACAGGGATTGGCGGATGAGAGACAGGCCACCACCGGACAGACGGAAACAGATGCGCCGGAATACACGGCGCGGGCGATTTTTCAACGAGCGGGTCTCAGGATCAGCGGGGCGGGGCGCTACAAAGCACTCCAGGCCCTGAAAAACAACCTGGAGGCCCTCCGGATCCATGGACTGCTGGGAGGCTGGAGGATCCGGCAGGCCACCGTGCGGGACGGTATGGAAGACACCTACCGTGTGGAGGCCCCGGGAGGCGGCGGCAGGGCTGCGTCACGCCGCGAGCCCAACATCCCTGCTCACCGGGCGGTATAGCCCGGTGAGCTTCATCGGGGGGTGTGCCAGGGATTGGCGCACCCCCGGATGATCCCGCCAGGGCCCGGCCCGGGAGCGCGGATTATCAGCAAGAAGCGCCACCGGCAGATACTGTGCGGAGCATGGCTGTACGAAGCATGGCTGTACGAAGCATGGCAGAAGAGAGCATGGCTGGATGGAGCAATAAGGCGAAGCAAGGCCGGACGCAAGCGGCACGGTATGTAACAAAGATAGAAGATCAGCCAGACCGGGCGGTGTTTCCCGGCTGGAAAAGTCGGGGCGGTCCGTTAACGGGCATTATCATCGGATGACCACTCTCTCAAGGAAGAGATGCCCGGGGCCGCCCTTTCCCTCCGCCGGTTCAGCGCTAACCGCTGAACCGGGGCGGGCGAAAAAACTGAAGGAATCTGAATCAAGGCGGTCTCCGTCACTGGGGGAGCCCGCGGGATTGGGTCGACCGGCAGCCAAAGGATTGGCACGGGCGGAGGCCGCCGCCTTCTGATTCAGACTATTTGGACAGCAGTTCCACCGCCTTTTCCATTATTACCCCCGCCAGTTCCGTTTTCTCCATCAGGGGCAGTCTCTGGGGCTCCCCGGCACCGCGGGTCAGCAGGGCCGCCCTGTTGCGGTCGCTGTCAAACCCCGAGTCCCGCTCGGTTATGTCGTTGGCCACCACCAGGTCCGCGTTCTTTTCTGCCAGCTTCCGGGCCGCGTTTTCCAGCAGATCCCGACTTTCCGCCGCGAACACGACTGATACCTGCCCGGGGCGCTTGTCGCGACCGGTCTCGGCGGCTATATCGGCGTTCTGGAGCAGTTCCAGGGACAACTCACCCTGCTCCCCGCGCTTTATCTTGTGCTCCTTCATCACCGCCGCCCGGAAGTCACTCACCGCAGCGGCAAACACGAAAACATCCGTATCCGATGACTCGGCCCGCACCGCAGCCAGCATTTCCCCGGCAGTCACCACCGGCAGCACCCTCACCCCAGGGGGCGGGTTAAGGCCGGTCGGCCCGCTCACCAGCACCACCTCCGCGCCCCGCTGAGCCGCCGCCCCGGCCAGTGCATAACCCATCCTGCCGCTGGAGCGGTTGCTGATAAAGCGCACCGGATCGATCATTTCCCGGGTCGGCCCGGCGGTCACCAGCACCTTCCGCCCCGCAAGCACCCCTTTCTGCACGGCGGCAGGCCCCATACCCGAGGCCCCCCCCCGAAAATGCCCGGCCACCTGGGCCACTATCGAGGCCGGATCGGCCAGCCTTCCCGGAGCATGTGTTCCTTCGGCCAGAAACCCCTCCTCCGGAGGAATGATACACACCCCCCGCTCCTGCAATACCCTGATGTTTTCCCGGGTGGGGGCGGCGTTCAGCATCTTGTCGTTCATGGCCAGGGCCAGGCACACCGGTGCAGTGGTGGCCAGCAGCATGGTGGATAGTAAATCATCGGCCAGACCGGCCCGCAGCTTTGCGGCAAAATTGGCCGTGCAGGGAGCCACCAGGGCCAGTTCCACCTCCTCGGCCAGCCGGATATGGTTGATCCGGTTCTCCTGGTCCAGGTCGAACAGGCCCGAGGCCACCGGCCTGCCCGAAAGGGTCTGGAAGGTCAGCGGTGCCACGAACTCACGGGCATGGGCCGTCATGACCACCGAAACATCCGCTCCGGCTTTTTTTAATAGCCGCAAAATCTCCACGGCCTTATAGGCGGCTATCCCCCCCGTAACCCCCAGCAGTATGTTCCTTCCTTTAAGGCTTTCCATAATATTTATTGGCTGAATTCTTATCCTGACGGCCCAGGCCGTAATTCCCGCGCCGGAACCATCCGGCCTGTTATTTTTCTCTGAATTTACAGCACTATTTTCCGCGACCCTCGCGAAAAGTACAAGTCCGGATTTTTTTCCGTCCCGTCTGCGGTCTTCGGCAGAGCTTGTTTTACTTATTCATAAACTTATTTCAGGAACCTTTATTTATTTATATTCGTATATACGCTAACGGTCACGTTGTGAATATTGCAGCCACTACGAGGAGCACACTGCAATGCTGAGCCCCGCAACACACGCTGCTTTTCCAGACAGCCTGAACCCCTGCCATCCAATACCGGTTCGCCATTCCTTCCACCAGACCGCCCCCGGTCCATTTTCAGAATCCATCACCCCTCTCCGGAGAACCCGAGAATGAAACTCAACCTGCGAAACAAGGTTCTTTCCGCGATAGTACTGTCCGCGGTCATATGCACCACCGCGGCCATAATCGTGGCCAGGATCAACATTGTAAACAACGGCATACAGGCCCTTTCGGAAAAATCACAAACCCTGCTCACCAGGCTGGAGGTAGGCCGGGACTACATCGCCGATATGGGCATCATGAAAAAGCTTATCAATGAAGTTGTCGCCAACTACCCGGATGGAAAGCTGCCGGAAGCCGAGAAAACCCGGATACTCAAGGCTGTTCCCATTTTCGCCTCCTTCAAGCTCGGTGGCGTCAAGTCAGAGCAGGACCATTACAAGTTCAGGGTATTTTCCGCCAAGCCGCGCAACCAGGACAACGCTCCCACACCGGCTGAATTGAAGATCTTCCAACGTCTCCGGGCGGAAAATGCCCGGGAACTAATTGAAACAACCAGCGATTCTGTGGTGGTTTACCGCCCGGTCCGGCTCTCCGCCGAGCAGGGCTGCCTGATCTGCCACGGGGCCGAGGCCAACAGCCCCTGGGGCAACGGAAACGACGTTCTGGGTTATCCCATGGAGGGCTATGTAGACGGTGAAATCCGGGGGGTGTTCTCGATCACATCCAGCCTGGCTCCCGTGATGGCCGCCAGCAACGCCGCCACCATGAAAATAGTAATCTGGGGGATGCTGTTTACGCTGCTGTCCATGGGCGTAGGGTATTTTCTGATGAAGGCCCCCCTGACCCACCTGACGACAGTGATTGAGCGCCTTACCTCAGCCTCCAGCCAGGTAACCACCGTATCCGATCAGCTAACCATGAACAGCCAGACCCTGGCGGAAGGATCGTCCACGCAGGCATCGAATCTTGAGGAAACATCGTCCACCCTGGAGGAGGTCGCCTCCATGACCCGCCAGAACGCCGACCATGCCCAGCAGGTGGACAATCTGGCTGCCCAGGCCCGCGACTTCACCAATCATGGACTGAACGCCATGCAGCGGATGGGCGAGGCCATCGGCAACATCAAGGAATCCTCGGATAAGACGGCGCTGATAATCAAGACCATTGACGCCATCGCCTTCCAGACCAACCTGCTGGCGCTTAACGCGGCGGTGGAGGCCGCCCGGGCCGGCGATGCAGGACGGGGCTTCGCCGTGGTGGCCGAAGAGGTGCGCACACTGGCCCAGCGTAGCGCGGAGGCCGCCCGCGACACCAGCCTCCTCATCCAGGAATCGCAGGAAAGGGCGGAAATGGGCGTGGAGATGGCCGAGGAAATGAAGAAAGTCCTGGAGGACGTCAGCAGCAGCGTGACCGGAATGACAGAGTTGGTGCGAAGCGTGGCGGTCTCCAGCTCCGAGCAGTCCCGGGGCGTTGAGCAGATAAACAAGGCCGTGGCGGGTATGGATGAAATCACCCAGAGCAACGCCGCCAGTTCAGAGGAAACGTCCGCCTCCTGCCAGGAGTTGTATTCACAGGCCGCCGAGCTTCAGACCATGCTGGATGACCTGGTGACCATCGTGAACGGCAGGCGCAACTACCGGGTCGGGGGACCTTCACAGTCCTCGCTTGCCAGAAATATAGCCCCGGCGGCCAACCCCGGACTGAGTCCCAAACTGTTCGAGCGCAAGGAAACAGCCCCGGAAGAACAACCTGCCGGAAAGGCGATTCCCTCCGCTGGCTATGACGATGAAGACTTCCGGTCGATATAGCCCGGCCCGCAAGGCTTTTGTACCGGCGGCTAATGGAGCTTTGCCCCTTTAGCCGCCTCACAGGGGATTGGTTAAGCCCTTGCCCCTGACGGAGCAACCGCACCAGGGGAGTACCTCTGAAAAACCATTGTCGCGGGAGAAGGAGGCCGGAAAAAGTGATCCCGGTTTTGGATGGTCATGTGACCTGATTAATACATCTGCATGACCACCGCGCTGGACACGGCTATCTTGTAGATTATGTCGGTGAGCGTGGCCGCAAGCTGCAGGTTCTTGGTGGGCACCTTGGGCAGCACCAGAATCTCGTCTCCGGGTCTCACATCACCGCTATCGGTTTCCACCTCACCCGAAGGGCGTACCAGGATGATTTTTTTGGGGTCGGCCTGATCGGTGAATCCACCCGAGCGGTTGATGTACTCCTCGGCGTCATCGCCCTTTTTGAACACATGGGCCTGCGCTATCAGCACCTCACCGCTCACCAGCACCGCGCCTGTGCGCCGGGGAACGA
Source organism: Deltaproteobacteria bacterium (assembly GCA_029879595.1). Lineage (GTDB taxonomy): Bacteria > SAR324 > SAR324 > SAR324 > JACQKK01 > JAOUPZ01. The sequence goes on from JAOUPZ010000066.1 coordinate 10,125, forward strand.
ATATGACATCGCCATCCTCAAGCAGCATCTTCCGGGCGTTGTCATTGTTGGCCACCACCACCAGGCCCTTCATTTCCACCTCGCGGGCCCGCTTGACAAAATCAGAAAGCATGGCCGCCTCCTGCGACCTGATCTTGGCCTCCTCGTCCGTGGCCGAAGACGCCAGCAGATAGGTGTTTTCCAGTCGGTGCAGGCTTTCCTCCAGGGTCTGTTTCTGCCTTTCGGCCACGCTGACCCGCCGGAGCGAAATCAACTCGTGCATGGCCAGTTCCTTGTTCACCGGAACATGATCCAGCATCTCTCCCAGGGTGGTGTTGTTGGGTACCACATACTGCGAAGGCCCCAGGTGCGCCCCGTCGACCCTGATGGTGATCATGTCGGTTTTTTCATCGGCGGCGAACACCACCTGGTCTCCATCGAAAAGGTCGACCCGGGTGAATTCCTCAAAGGTGAGATAGCTGGAAAACGGAATGCTCTTGCGGGTGCCCGATACCTGAACATGGGATACGGCGGGGCTGGTGCGCGCCATATCCGACAGGTCGCGCCCGGTGATCTGGCTTCCGGAAAGCTCAAACCGGTAGGCGTTTCTGATCTCACCCGAGGCCCCTACGGCCCCGCCCCGGGGGCCCACGATAATGGTGTCGTCATCCCGGAACTGGAGTATGGGTATCTTCCCCTTAAGCAAAAATTCATACAGGTCCGCCTTGTGGACCTCCTGCCCCCCGCGCAGGATGCGGATATCGCGGTAGCTTCCCTTCTGGGGATCCACCCCGCCGGCGTTGTCGATGAAGTACAGGATCGAATTGGAGGCTATCCCGGTGTATCTGCCGGGACTGAGGACGAATCCGGTCACGAACACCGCCACCGGCTGGGAACTGTTCAGGCTGGTATAGACATTGACGTTGCTGGTGTAAATATTTCTCACGGCGGTGTTTACCACCGTGTTCAGGTCAGCGTTCCGAACCCCAGCCACCTTGACCGGCCCCACATTGGGAATGAACACGTTGCCCTGGGGGTCAACCACCAGGATATCGTTTATGGTCACCGTGCCCCAGATGCGCAGGGCTATCTGATCTCCTTCACTGATGCGGTAGTCCGGATTGATTCCCCGTTCCTGCTCCTTGCGGAATCCCCCTGTGAACAGGTTATAGCCAAAGGGCCGCAGCTCATCCTCACCGCTTTCCGGCTGGGAAGGCACTGCCTCCTGGGCCTGTTGCTGGGGTTGCTTTCCTGAAGTAGCATCCCCCATGCCAAGGCCCTGGGCGGAAGCCGGGAGCGGAATACCCGCCAGAACGAACAACAGCAGGGCCGACATAACGCCCGGCAGAAGGCTCCGCAACCCCCGGCCCTTCGCAAGCACGAAGGACTCCCGGAGGCGCTTTCTTGCACTGCGGCCCGGACCGGACGTGCTGTGGCTTCTTGAAATTTCGGTGATTGGTTCCTGAGTACCCATCTTCGTATGCCGTAGGGTATAACCCCTTATTCCCCGCCCGTCACGGGAGCTCCGCTCAAATGCAGGGGTTCGACCCCCGGAAGTTTGGAGAGTGGACGCAGCAGATACCATGTGTCCCTGGTTCCCCGGCAGGCCGCCTGTAT
>JAOUPZ010000067.1 GCA_029879595.1 Deltaproteobacteria bacterium
ATCCGGCGATACTGCCAGGCGATACTGCCAGCCCTCGGGCAAAAACAGGGCCGGGCCGCCGGCGGGCCGGTGGGCGCAGCACCCCGAGGCCGGTTCCCCAATTCAGGGCCGGCGGTGTATAATGAAATCAACGGGGGGTATGGCAACATTCCCGGGGCTTCCGGGGATGGCAGCAGGTCGGGGGCGGCCCGCACGATATTCTGCCAGCGGCCCGACCCACCGGAGGCCCGGGTCCATACAACCTTTTCCGGAGGAGAGGCTATGTATGCGATTATCAGGCGGTATAAAACCACTGCGGCGGCCGAGGTGGCAAAAAGGGTGGAAGAGGAATTCGTTCCCCTCATCAGCAAGGCCCGGGGGTTTCTGGGCTACTATGTGATTGACGAGGGATGCGGCTCCATGGCCTCCATAAGCATCTTCGCGGACCGCGAGGCGGCCGAATACACCAACAAGCTGGCCGCGGACTGGGTGAAAGATCACCCCACGGCGCTTCCCGAACCGCCGGACATCACCTCGGGCGAGGTTCTGCTGAACAGATGAGGCCCGCCGGAGCCGGTTGAGCCCCTTCAGGGCACGACGTAAAAGCCGGGTTTTTTCTTGGAGAGTTTCTTGGCGGCATACATGTTCTTATCCGCCTCCTTCACCAGTTCGTCCAATCCCAGATAGCTTTCCGGGCCGGTCTGGACCAGCCCCACGCTGAAGCTCACCGGAGTCTTGTTGGCCTTGCTGAATTTTTCGATGAGGCGGTCCACCACTACCCGGCTCTGCTTCAGGTTGGTGTTCTGCATGATGATGCAGAACTCGTCCCCTCCGTAGCGGACTCCCACATCATGGATCCGGATGGACTCCAGAACGGATTTTCCCACCAGGGCCAGCAGCCTGTCCCCGGCCTGATGGCCCTCGCTGTCATTGAGACCCTTGAAGCCGTTCAGGTCGAAATATGCCAGCGTCAGGCTGAAGCTTTCCCGCTCGGCCTGGGAAAGCATCCGGCGCAGCTGCTCGTTGAAGTCCCGCTGGTTGCCCAGGCCGGTCAGCACGTCTTTTCTTGATAGCTCGTCCAGCTGCCGGGTTCTTTCCTCAATGATGTCCTCCAGGCTGAGGGCGTATTTCTCCACCTCATCCTTGGCCGTTTCCACTTCGGCCACCAGCGAGTTGATGTAGGTATCGAACACCAGCTGCAGGTCGAACATCAGGATCTTGCGCAGGGCATTCAGCTTTTTCTGAATTTCCTTGGCCCCGGATGACGTTCCCCCCGCCTTGCCCTCCCCCAGCACCAAGCGCAGCAGGCTTTCCAACTGAAAGACCGCGGAAATATAGAGCTTTGGGGGGACCCCGATGCGCTTGTGAACCTTGCCGATGCGCAGGCGTCGGTTGACGTAGTCCGCATCGTAGAACCCGTCGAACAGTTCCAGGATATACCTGCGCATGGAGGCCCGCAGCCGCTGCAGTGATTCCGAATCACCGATGAGCAGGGCGATATCGGAAAATCCTGTCTGGTGTTCATAGAACTCCTCCACCAGGGAATCCAGCCTTTTGGCGATAAGGGGCCGGCATTCCTTTAAGAGGAGTTCATCCTCGCCGCTAAACCCCAGCAGCCGCTTGCGGCTGTCGATCTCCCTTTCGGTGATCTGCATCTGGTCGGCCAGGCTGGTGCTGGTTACCCGCTGAAAAACCCTGCTTTCACTTTCGGCTGTCATTTTTGTTTTTCCTCCGTGTCCGGTTTGTTTTCAAAGGGCCTGCCAAGACCCGGACACCGCTTTATTATTAAAAGGACCTGCCCTGCGGGACCCCGGCTTTGAGGAACGCACATTTTTTCTGGGCTCGACCATGTTTTGCCAGGCACAAGGAGCGTGTTCCGTGGTGTTTTTTTATTTGCCGGATAAAAACAACAACGGGAGACGGCTTTCCAGGGTTCCATATGCCGCCGGATTCAAAAGCCGGCCGCCAGCACTACCAGTATTTCATGCCGGTGGCTTTCAGGGGAACCGGCAGGTATTTTCAGGGCCCGGCCATAGCGGATGATGAGCGGCAGGCCCGCCAGCGAACGGATGCCCCAGTATAAACCCAGACCGGCGCCCGTCAGGGCGACCTGTTCATCCTGCGGGTCTGAGGTGCGCAGGTACGGCAGGTCCAGGGTGCGCAGGCGGGCTCCGTCCAGCAGGATGCTCAGCACCCTGTCCTCGGCAAACAGGAACTCCTGCTCCAGGTTCAGCACCACGCCCTGCCGGGCCCGGTATTCGTTGCGATAATATCCCGCCACCGAGTAGTTGCCGGCAAAGCCCCCCACGTTGAACCCGCTGAACAGATCCAGATTGCTCCCCCCCAGGGCGGAAAGCTTGAGCGTGGAGCGATGCTGCGCCAACCATTCCACCGGCTGGTTCCAGATCAGCTCCGCCCTGTTGAACACCGCGTGTTCTTCCGCATCGGGATCGAGAGCCCAGTTTTCAAGGCCCTGGCGCTCCCCCCGGGCAAGGGTGGCCGCCAGCCGGGCCTTCTTTCCGCCGGGCAGCTTTTCGCGGGACAGGATCAGCCGGGTGCTGTTCTGGTGGAAGTCCGAGGGGGTAGGTGCGCCGGGAAGAGTCTCGGGGGTATGCCTGATGGCGGCCTTGAGCCGCTCCAGCTCCAGGGTGGCCCGCCAGAGGCCCTCCGGAAACAGGTTCAGGGCCAGCACGCCCGCCAGGCTGTTGCCATAGAAGGACACTTCCTTCAGGCGGGTGCCGTCCAGGTAGATATCATCGCCATAACCCTCCACATAACCGGTATAGCGCAGGCGGTATCCCAGCCCCAGCGCCGGGGAAAACACATGGCGCAGACCGGCCTTCAGCACCACCGTGTCCAGGGTGACGTTCAGAATGCCTTCGCCCAAATACCCCCGGCTCTCGTGGTCCAGATAGACCACGCCGGAATCCATGCCCTGGCTGGTCTGCAGGGGTTTGATCAGCCCCAGGGCCACCAGGGTGGGGTAGTCACGGTCCTGGGCCCGGGCCGGGGCGCCGGAAAAAAGCAGGGCCAGCAGCCCCGCGAGCAGAATAACCGGAAGAGCCCGAAGCAGGGCCGTGCGCGCAGGCAGGGCGGCCGATATGGCGGCCCATAGGGTAGCCGGCAGGGTGGTTTTTCCTGGGAAACAGGCAGCGATCATGTTTTCAACTCAGCCGTTTATTCGGCCCGGCGGGGGCATTTCCACGGTGATTTCCACGGTGATTTCCACGGTGATTTCCACGGTGATTTCCACGGGATTTTCAAGCCAGGTTCTCATTATGATTCAAACTGTGATTCAAACTGCGATTCAAACTGCGATTCAAACTGCGATTCTCAAGGCAGATAACCACCGCAGATTCTTACAGCAGAGAATCACAGCAGATAATCACAGCAGATAATCACAGTGAATCCCTGAGCAGCTGCCGGTGGCTTGCCCCCACTGCGCCGGGGAGACCGATCAGGTATACGCCCCCGATCAGCAGTTCCACCACTCCCATCACACCCAGCATGGTTCCCTGGTTTTCCACAAACCCATACCACCCCAGGTGCACAAAGAGAATCAGCCGCAACAAGCCTATCCAATACACGATGGAGGCCCTTGCTGACAACCTGGCGGAGCAAATGAGCAGAACCACCCCGTAGAACACGGTAAGGAAGCCCAGCATTTCGGTCCATACCATCTGGGAGGGCCGGGATATGGCCAGGGAGTCCAGCAGACCGGGAAAGAACATCACCAGCCCGGCCAGTATTTCATAAATGCCTGTCCAGAATATGAATGCTTTCATGTTCGCCTCATCCGGAGTCGGTTATTACCGCATTTTCCCCTTCTGGCTCCAGCCTACGCCCGGAGGTGGAGCGCATTCAAGCCTTAGAGTGCGGATTGTGGGGCCATAAAAAACAAAAAAGCCGGAGCCTGAAGCGGCGCCGGCCTTCGGGAAAAGTGCCTGTGCTATGCAGAGAGCCGGGTCTACCGGGGAGTCCAGCCCGGGGTTTCCTTAAAGTTGATGATCAGGCACACGGCCTCGTCATCCAGCGCCCCCTCGATTCTTTCCGACTGCTGATCCGGGTCCGGCTGGGCCGGCGCATCCACTATCTGGGGGACTGTCATGTCAAAGCGACCGTCCTGCCTGAGAATGGTCATGGTGCGGCCCATCACGATATTGGTGAATTCGCACATGGCATCGTTCAGGGTATCGGCAAACAGATCGTCCTCATCCCGGATGCCCAGCAGATTGCGGGCAATGTTCCTGGCCACCCCCTCGGTGACCATTATGTTCAGTCCGCCCGTGATAGCGCCTTCAAAGGTCACCATAGTGGTGTATTTATAGACCTGCTGACCGATTTCTTCGGGATCCAGCTCATCAAAAAACATGAAGGCCATCTTATCCAGGACTTCATCAACTGAACTCATCAAGGCTTTTCTAACGTCCATCATGCTCCTGAATTCCAGGTTTACTCCCAGGCCGGATTTTCCGGCCCGGCCGCTATTCCGGTTGTCCTATCACCTTGCCGATCATCACTCCTATGTCATTGGGCGTAAACGGCTTCCTCACAAATCCAACCGCGCCCAACTCCAGACATATCTTCTGCGTTTCATCATCCGCCGAGGTGGAAACCACCACAATGGGGACCTTGGAATTGCCGGTTTCCTTCAGTTTTTTCAGCATTTCCAGGCCGCCCATTTTCGGCATGTGGAGATCAACGAAAGCGATATCCATATCAAGGCCGCCGACAAGGATCTCGTAGCCGTCATTTCCATTGTCGGCCTCGATGAACTCGTCAACCTTGTAATTGCACATCAGGATTGACTTCCTGAGGATGCTTCGCATTACTTTGGAATCGTCAACAAGGACAATTTTCTTGCCCATAACATCTTTCCCGGTTGGTTAATTAACAGTCGAAAAGTTTTCCGTCCTTTCGCAACCCAATTTTGCCGGTTCCTATTTCGAGGCTCACGGTCCTGCTGGAATTGCCTCCAATATCCTCACAATCAACTGTTATAGCATGTTGCCAGAGAATCTTCTTTGAGGCACGCGCATTTTTGACACCTATTTTGAACAACTGCTCATCATCGAGCATGCTCGCCCCCCCGAAAATACCAAACTTCATCCTGTTCCTGTCAGCCCCCTTGGCATACATTTTTTCCAGCATCAGGGGAATTCCCGTATCGGCGAACATGAAGGGATTTTCCTTGGCCCTGGCTCCGTGGTTGGCTGAGTCGGGCAGTTGAAAATGAAGCAGCCCCCCCAGCTTGATCTTTGTGTCGTACGCCAGAAGCCCGATACAGGAACCCAGGGAGTGGGTAATCAGCAGCGCATCCTGATCATTGGTGATCTTCATGTCGGATATGCTGACTGTAATTCGTTTCAGGTTCTGCATCTATTCTGCCGATAGGGAATAATTTTGGAAAAAGCAAAACTCTTTTTAATAACGATATCCGGAAGCTGAAGTTTTATCTCACCTTGATTATTTTCAATCCTGCTAAATATTTTCGTAAAAAATCAACAAAAAAAACCCCTCCTCCCTCAATACAGGCTCTGACCGGAAAAATATACATGGCGTAAAAGAAGCCTCCGGCGGGTTTCCGGCGGGATGATATTCTCAAAAGCCGATATTCCCGGGAGTCCGGGGGAAGGGAATAACATCCCTGATGTTCCCCAGGCCGGTGATGTACATAAGAAGTCGTTCAAATCCCACCCCGAAGCCGGAATGGGGGGTTGACCCGTAACGCCTCAGGTCCAGATACCACCAGTACTCCTCGGGGGAAATGTCCATGGAGTCCATTCTCCTGCGGAGGTTTTCCAGCCGTTCCTCGCGCTGCGAGCCCCCGATGATCTCCCCCACACCGGGCACCAGCAGGTCCATCGCGGCCACGGTCTTCCCGTCCGGATTCATCCGCATGTAAAAAGCCTTGATGTCCTTGGGGTAGTCGGTGACGAATACCGGGCGGCGGAGCTTTTTTTCGGCCAGGTAGCGCTCATGCTCCGATTGCAGGTCGTGGCCCCAGGCCGCCGGGAACTCGAATTTTTCACCCGATTCCTCCAGCAGCCTGACGGCCTCGGTGTAGGTGATGGTCTCAAAGGGTGATTCCAGCACATGGGTGAGCTTTTCCAGCAGACCCTTTTCGATCCGCGCATCGAAAAAGCCCATATCCCCCGGACACTGCTCCAGCACCCCGCCTATGACCGCCTTGATGAAGTCCTCCGCCAGGCGGAGATTGTCCTCCAGGCCGGCGAAGGCCATCTCCGGCTCGATCATCCAGAACTCGGCGGCATGGCGGGATGTATTGCTGTTCTCCGCCCTGAAGGTGGGGCCGAAGGTATAGACCTTCTGGAAGGCCTGGGCGAAAATCTCCGCCTCCAGTTGCCCGGAAACGGTGAGCCCGGCCTTCTGCCCGAAAAAATCGCGGCTGTAATCCGGCTCCTCCCCTCCCCGGCCCCAGTCCAGCGTGGTCACCCGGAACATCTCCCCGGCTCCCTCGGCGTCGCTGGCGGTGATGATGGGGGCGGGAAGAAACAGAAAGCCGCGCTCCTGAAAAAAGCCGTGCACCTGGGTGAACAGGGAGTTTCTCACCCGGGCCAGCGCCCCGAAGGTGTTTGAGCGCACCCTCAGATGGGCGATGGTCCTCAGGTATTCAAAGCCATGCCGCTTTTTCTGCAGGGGGAAATCATCCTCGGACCCTCCCGTCACCTCCAGGCTTTCCGGGCGCAGCTCAACCGGCTGGCCGGCGGCCGGCGACTCCACCAGCGGCCCGCTGACCACCAGACTGGCCCCGGTGGTGACATCGTCCCGGGCCTCCCAGCCGGGGCGGCCCGGCTCCAGCACCACCTGGAGATTTTCCAGGCATGATCCATCGTTGAGTTCGATGAAGGTCACGTCCTTGCTGTCGCGGCGGGTGCGCACCCAGCCCCGCACCAGGACCTGCTGCCCGGGGCGGCCCCCGGCAAGCAGTACGGCAATGCCGGTTTCGGCAGGTTGAGCGGATTCAGCCATGGTATTCACCTGGGGTAATAGTCCGGAGGAGGTTTCTCAGGGCGGCCCCTGCGGGGTCGTCACGATAGAAATACAGCAGGGCCCGGCAGTGGGCGGCATCGCCTCCCCGTTCGTTCACCCGGCGGGGAACAAGGTGCAGTACCGCCTCGCGGGGGACAAACCCCGCCTTTTCCCTGATTCCCGCACCGTTCAGGCCCTCGGCAATCAGCACCGGATTCTCGCCGGTGAGCAGGCTCAGATGGGCCCCGGAGGTCATGCGAAAGGGACTGGCGGAGGTCTGCCGCTCGATGGTGGTTGAATCGATGGCCACCAGCCCCAGCCCGGAACCGCGGATCAACTCCACGGCGTCATCGGCCAGCCAGGGTGCGTGGTAGTATCCGTCCTGCTCCGGGGTGAACTGGAATTCATCCCAGCCGGACATGACCGCGCCAAACCCGGTGAGGATCACCAGGGCTTCATAGCCGGCCAGTTCCTCCGCGCCCGGCAGCAACGCGGCATCCACCCGCTCGCAATAGGTAACCCGCCGTCCGCCGTCTGCCCGGGTGTGCGCTCCCGGCAGGGCCGGGTCCTCCGCCAGATACACCACCCGGGCCAGGCAGGGCCGGTCGCCCGGCCAGCGGGGGTTGTTCAGCACGTTTGCCAGGTCCGCGCCCTCGGCGTCAAAGTGCAGCGGCATATCCAGGTGGGTGGTGCAGTGGGACGAGATGGGCCGCATGTCGCCCCCGGCCTTCTGTCCGAATTCCCCGCGCATGTACAGGGACTGTCCACCCGAACGGGGTATCATGTCGCGTGTAGCCACCCCCGGCGCCGGGGGATGGCTGAAGTAGTTGGGCAGGCTCAGGTCGAATCGTATCAGATCAGCAGTCATTTGTTTTCCGGGCGGGAGCCCCGGTCCGGTTTTGCCCGTGCCTTTGCCCCCTGGGGTGTTGTATAATTCATCTGCCGGAACCCCTGGCAGGGCCAACGCGGAAAAAGGTACCATATTTCCGCGGTCGGCAAAAAGCCCCGGCAGGTTTTTTCACTCCGGAGGAGCCGCAGCACCTAACCCCGGAACAGTAACAGTGCCACGGCAGACGGCAATATCAGGGAGAAAGCGGAGGCCAGCCATGAAGATAAAAACTGTAATGAGTACGCCGGTGATTACCATCGGAATCGATGAAACACTGCTGACGGCCAGCAGGCTGATGAAAGAGAATAATATCAAACACCTGCCGGTGGTGGACCCTCAGGGCCGCCTGCTGGGCATAATGACCGACCGGGACCTGAAAAAAGCTTCGGCCTCCGACGCCACCAGCCTGGAAGTGCATGAGCTTCTTTATCTGCTCGACAGGATCCAGGCCGAGGGCGTCATGACCAGGCACCCCGTAACCGTCACGGCAGAATCTGATTTGCGCACCGCGGCGAAACTGATGGTGGAAAACAAGATCGGCTGCCTGCCGGTTCTCAAGGGCGAGGAACTCATCGGGATTATCACCAAGGACGACCTGCTGCGACTGGTCGCCAAGGGGGGCTGAACCAGGCTCCGCCCCCGGCATTCCGTAATTGGTTGTGCAAAACCGGCAAATTACGGATAGTGTTGTAATAGGCTAAGATTCAGACAGGTTCCAGGCCTGCCAGCCACCGCCGCCTCCCGGCAGGGGGTGCGAAACGGCTGGCGGCAGGAAAGTAAAAATCCCGGTTGTCTTTTCGCCAGCAACCCAGATATTCAAGGCAAATATACATCGAAGGCGCTATGCGTACTTTTAAAATAGGATTATTCGGATTGGGAGTCGTAGGCTCCAGCGTGGTTTCCATTTTGCGCAAAAACCAGGACCTGATTTACTCCCGGCTGGGAGCAGGGCTGGAAGTCACCCACGCCGTCACGGCCAACCCGGCCAAGAAGCGCGAGATTTCCCTGGAAGGGATCAAGGTCAGCTCCGACCCGGCCGATATTCTGGACAACCCGGATATCGACATCGTGGTGGAGCTTATCGGAGGCATCACCACCGCCGCCGATGTGGTTTTGCGGGCCATGGACGCCGGCAAGCCGGTGGTTACCGCCAACAAGGCCCTGCTGGCCGAAAAATCCCGGGAGATTTTCCACAAGGTCTATGAGAAGGGACTGCCCATCGGGATGGAGGCCTCGGTGGCCGGGGGCATCCCCGTGCTGCGCTCCCTGAAGGAGGGCCTGTCCGGCGAGAACATCCTGGAGATAACGGGAATTGTCAACGGAACCTGCAACTATATCCTCACCCGGATGACCGAGGAAGGAGCGCCGTTCGCCGAGGTGCTGGCAGACGCCCAGCGGCTGGGTTACGCCGAGGCCGACCCCAGCTTTGATGTTGACGGGGTGGACGCGGCCCACAAGCTGGCCATCCTGGTCAATCTGGCCTACGGCACCATGGTGCCCTACGGGGATATCTACTACGAGGGCATCCGCGGCATCACCCCGGAGGATATCGCCTATGCGGGGGCCCTGGGCTTCACCATCAAGCTGCTGGCCATCGGCAAGCTGGAAAACGGCCGCGTGGAGGCCCGGGTTCACCCCACCCTGGTGGCCGAGGATCACCTTTTGTCATCGGTGAACGGGGTATTCAACGCGGTGTTCCTCACCGGGGACAACGTGGACGCCACCATGAGCTATGGCCGTGGTGCCGGCGGCCTGCCCACCGGCAGCGCCGTGGTGAGCGACATCATAGACATCGCCCGCAATCTCAAACTGGGCATTCCCGCCAAGATTCCACCCCTTTCGGTGATCAGAGAATGCCTCGCCGAGCGGGCTGTAATGCCGATCCAGGACATCAGCAGCGAATACTACCTGCGGTTCCAGGTGCGCGACCAGGTGGGCGTACTGGCCACCATCACCAGGGTGATGGGAGAGAACGGCATTTCCATCCAGTCCATGCTCCAGCCTTCGGTATCAGAGCATCCCGACGAGCCGGTGCAGGTGATCATCACCACGCACCGTGCCCGCGAGTCTGACGTGCAGAACAGCCTGAAGACCCTGGAGCCCATGGAATTCATGGCCGGAGGCACCCAGCTGATCCGCATCGAACGCTTCCAGCCGGAACTCAAGGACTGATACCGGGATTCCCCGCACTTGCGGGGGAGTGGAGGGGGGCTCAGTACAGCCAGGAGCGGGGCCGGCCCCGGCTCAGCAGGGCATCCAGGCCCCAGGTGCGCCCGGAGCGGGTGCTGGCCAGCACGGCCAGCAGCACCGTCTGGGTCAGGGCAGCCGCCAGGGCCGCGTCCGATTTATAATATGCCAAAAGACCCTGCAGGGCCGCCAGGCCCAGCCCCAGCAGCGCCCCCGGAACCGAAAACAGCCCCAGGCACAGGGAAACGCCCGCTACCAGCCCGATGATCACACCCAACCCCGAGCAGGCCTCCGCATAGGGCAGCATGATTTGCCTGATCATGTTTCGCACCAGGGGCATGGGATGCTGGAGCGAGTGCCCGGCCAGCAGATCGGCGTGTTGCAGCACCCACTGGGGAGTGGTCCAGGGCCAGGGGGAAAATGCCAGGTGGGCAAAGGTCTCCCGGAGGATCATGATTCCGCTGAAAATACGCAGCAGGGCCAGCCCGCGCTCCGATTGCCTGGACTCCATGATAACCCTCCCGAAAAATGAATCGCCGGTGTCTGTTTCCGCACCGGAGCGTTTTCGTTGCAGCCACCCGGACCGAAATGCCGGGTCGGGTGACTGACCGGTTATAGCCGGGAAACGGCCCGCGGGGCAACTTTGTCAGGATCCCTTGAACACGGGCAGCCTTTTTTCCAGGAAGGCCCGGCGGCCCTCCTTGAAGTCCTCGCTGTCAAAGCAGGTGTCCATGGCCTTCTTGACGGCCTTCATGTCCTGCCGGGAGGGTTCCTTGAGCAGTTCCCGGATGGCCAGTCCGATGGCCTGCACCGAAAGGGGTGCGTTGGCCGCGATGCTCAGGGCCTGTGTTTTAACCTGCGCCTCCAGCTTTTTGCGGGGAAACAGCGTGTTGAGCATTCCCATCTGCAGGAACTCCTCGGCGGAAAAAATGCGGGCGGTATAGAAAATCTCCCGGGTGTATGCCGGGCCGACCAGCTCCAGCATCTGGGCGATGCCCCGGGGGCTGTACCCCACCCCCAGACGGGCCGCGGGGATTCCGAAGCGGGCGGTATCAGAGGCCATGCGAAGATCACAGCCCATGGCGATGGCCACCCCGCCGCCCATGCACCAGCCGTGGATCATGGCAATGGTGGGTTTGGCTGCATTGCTGATGGCATCCACGGCGGCGCCCACCTTGGCGTCATACGACTCGGCGATTTTAGCGTTGCTGCGCATCTGGTCGAACTCCATGATATCCGCGCCCGACACAAACGCCTGGTCACCCTCGCCCCTAAGCAGGATCACCCGCACCTCGCTGTCCTGCTCGAATTCGGCAATCAGCCCCGGTATCTGCTCCCACATGGCATTGGACACCGCGTTGCGCCGCTGGGGATTGCTGAATATGATCCAGCCCAGCGGCCCTTCCTTACGGGCGAGCATTTCACCCGGCCGGTCCGCTGCAACGTTTCTTTTTCTGATCATGGATGATCCTTTTTTTTATTAGAAGCTATCTCAAAAAAACAACCATGCCTCCGGCGGGCCGGTGGGCACTGCCCCCCGGCACCCCCAGGAAGGGGTTGGCGAACCCCTTCACCCCTGTAACAGCCATTAATGCAATGGAATACAATTTTACGCTCCGTTTAAGCGGGTGCAGGGGGCAGCGGTCTAGAGTGCCG
>JAOUPZ010000357.1 GCA_029879595.1 Deltaproteobacteria bacterium
GGTGGTGGCCCTGGCCCTGGCCCGGGAAGTACTGGCCAGCGGCAAGTCCAAGGTCACCGGTCAGGAGCGCCAGCAACTGGCGGAGTTCCTGCAGCCCTACACCCCCGAGCGGGCCTCCAAGGAGAGCGGCGCTTCGGTGGAAGCGCTCAAGAAGCTGGCCAATGAAATCGCCGCATCCCAGTCCAGCCTGGTGCTGGCCGGAGGAACGGCGCTGGCCACCACCCAGGGAACCCAGACCCAGATTGCGGTCAACCTGCTCAACTTTGTGGCCGGAAACATCGGCAAGACAGTGGTCTTCGGGGCCAACAGGCAGATCGATCCTTCCACCAGCCACCAGGAGGTTATGGACGTGGTGGGCCGGATGCTTTCCGGAGACGTGAAGGTGCTGATAGTGGACGGGGCCAACCCCCTGTTCAGCCTGCCCGCTTCTTCCAAGATCGCCGCCGCCCTGGAAAAAGTCGAAACCATCGTCAGCCTTTCCAGCGCCTGGGATGAAACCACCAGGATGGCCCATATCGTACTGCCCTCTCAAAGCTCCATGGAGCGCTGGGGGGACGCCTTCCCCGAGCGCGGTATCCGCTCCCTCATTCAGCCGGTGATGGTTTCTCTGTATCCCATCAAGGCGGCCGAAGACACACTGCTGGCCGTGGGCGCCAAGCTGGGCCTGTCCGGACAGCCCGCCACCTACAAGGCCTATGTGCAGGAAGCCTGGAAGGAAGTTCAGAAAGAGGTCGGCTCAGCGGATGATTTCGATACCTTCTGGAGATCCTCGCTGCAACGCGGGGGCGTTTTCCAGAAAGTGGCTTTCGCCGGCTCGGTAAATCTCAGCCCGGAAGCGCTTGGTACGCAGATCGCCTCGGCCAAGCTGGACGGCGAGGGCATGGCCCTGCTGCCGGTGACCTCGTTGCGTCAGCGTGACGGCCGGGGTGCCCGCAATCCCTGGCTGCAGGAGATTCCCGACCCGGTGGCACAGGTGGTCTGGGACTCATGGGCGGACATCAACCCCGCCAAGGCCAAGCAGCTTGGCGTGCGGCAGGGTGACATGATCAGTGTCCAGTCGGCTCACGGCAAAGTGGAACTCCCGGTGAACCTGCACTATGGCATCAACGCGGAAACAGTGGCCGTGCAGATCGGCCAGGGTCACACCAATTCCGGACGCAACGCCGACCATGTTGGCGTGAATGTTCTGGACCTGCTGCCCCCGGCAGCCGACAAGCTCTCCGGGGAGTTCGCCTACCTGACCACACGGGTCAAGGTGGCAGCCACCGGAAAGCCGGGCTACATGGTCATGACGGCCGGCAGCCCCCGCCAACTGCACCGCGGCATCATCCAGACACAACTGGTGGAGCAGGCCCGGGCCGGCAAAGAGCCCCCTCCGCTGCACGGCGAGCATCCCCACCGCCCCAACGAGGATTTCTATCCCACCCGTGACGAGCAGACACCGGGATATTACGATCCGTACCGCTGGGGAATGGTGATTGACTCGGACCGCTGCACCGGCTGTTCGGCCTGCGTCGCGGCCTGCTACGCAGAGAACAACCTGGCGGTGGTCGGCAAGGCCCGCATGGGACTGGGACGCGAGATGTCCTGGCTCCAGATCAACCGCTTCATTGAGGGCAAGGGCGACGAAACAGTCACCCTGATGCAGCCCATGATGTGCCAGCAGTGCGCTAACGCAGGATGTGAGCCGGTCTGCCCCGTTTACGCGACCTATCACAACCCGGAAGGCCTGAACGCCCAGATCTACAACCGGTGCGTTGGCACGAGGTACTGCAGCAACAACTGCCCCTATAAGCAGCGCCGCTTCAACTGGTTCAACTACGAGTTCGAGGCTCCGCTGCACATGCAGCTCAATCCTGATGTTACCGTGCGCTCCAAGGGTGTGATGGAAAAATGCACCTTCTGCGTGCAGCGCATCGTCAGGGCCCGCAAATCAGCCAACGCCGCTGGAAGGGACATCAAGGACGGCGAGTTCACATCGGCCTGCGCACAGACCTGCCCCACCGGCGCCATCGTCTTCGGAAACATGGAGGACATGAACAGCAGGGTGGCGAAGCTGGCCATGCGCGGCAAGGACAACAAGAAAAAACGTGTCAGGCAGTATGAGGTGTTCCCGGAGATCAAGCAGCAACCGGCTATCACCTATCTGCGCAAGGTGATTCACAATCCCATCGAGGAGGTCTGAAGTTGGCTTCTACAACCACCTACACATATTCCGACGTCACTGAAGATGTATTAAAGACGTTGGTCCGGCCGCAGCCGGCATATTTCCTGTTGCTGATCGGCTTTGTGACCGCCTTTCTGATAGGGGTCATCAGCCTGGCGATCCAGATCGATGTTGGTCTGGGCCTGGGAGGTATCAACCACCCGATCGGCTGGGGTGTTTACATCACCAACTTTGTGTTCTGGATCGGTATCGGACACGCCGGAACCCTCATCAGCGCGGTGTTCTATCTGACCCGCGCCCCCTGGAGAGCCCCGGTTTACCGGGCGGCTGAAGCCATGACCGTCTTTGCCGTCATGGTGGCTGGCATGTTCCCGCTGCTCCATGTGGGACGGATCTGGTATGCCTACTGGCTGATCCCCTATCCCAACCAGCGGATGCTGTGGGTCAACTTCAAGTCGCCCCTGCTGTGGGACGTGTTCGCGGTCAGCACATACCTCACCATTTCGGTGACGTTCTTCATGGTGGGGCTGGTGCCCGACCTGGCCGCCATGCGCGAAAAGGCCACCGGCCTGCGCCGCAAGATCTACGGAGTGCTGGCCATCGGATGGAACAACACCTATCAGCAGTGGCTGCATTATTCCCGCGGCTACCTGCTGCTGGCGGCTTTCGCCACGCCCCTGGTGTTCAGTGTGCACTCCATCGTTTCCTGGGACTTCGCCATGTCGCTGATTCCCGGGTGGCACACCACGATTTTCGCACCCTACTTTGTGGCCGGCGCCATCTTCTCCGGTCTGGCCATGGTGATCACGATCTGTATTCCGCTGCGGGCGGTATTCGGGCTGGAAAAATACATCACCAACCATGTGCTGCAATCCATGGCGCGGGTGATCCTGTTTACTTCGGTGGTCGTCGGTTACGCCTACGCCATAGAGTTCTACATTGCCTATTACAGCGGTGTCTCCTACGAACGGGCCCTGTTCTACTTCAGACCCTTCGGTGAGCCGGGATCACTGGATCCCATAGCCCAGGCCGGCTCTTTCGGATTTCCGCAGATAGCGTTCTTCCTGATGGTATTCTGCAACGTCATCGCTCCGATTCCGTTGTGGAGGTACAAG